>NZ_AULZ01000001.1:300000-483727 GCF_000422545.1 Desulfocurvibacter africanus subsp. africanus DSM 2603 | reverse complement strand
TTAATAACTTGCAGGTTATCTAGAGAGACATTGCCCCGCTGCCGAGGGAAGCTATCCGCGATGCGTTGATACTGCTCTCTGGTTATTTGCATACCAACAAGCTAGCCAGAGATTAGACAATGACAAGTAGAGTTAACAGGCCCTAGTCAGCGGGGCCGCCTCTTGGCGGCATTCAGAAAGATCCTGGCCAACTCCGAGCCGTCCAAGGCTTCGGCCCAATGCAAAAATATGGGCCGCAGGAAATCCTTGTGAATAGTGCGGGACTGCCTCAGGCGCTCGGCGGCCAGGGCCGGCAAATCAAAGCCGGCCAGCCAGTCTAGAAGCTCGCGCGCGCGATGTTGGGGTCTATGGCGAGCGTCAACGGCGGCCAAACCCGCGGCAGACACGCGCCGACAAAGCGGTTCGTCGGCCAGTAATCTTTCGGCCAAACGCACCAAACCGGCCGCGTCGCCCAGCGGATAAGTAAACAGCTCCCGACCGTTGCGGAACAGTTCCTCCTGACCGTGCTCAATGGCCGGGGTGAGCAAGCAGCTTCCGCAGCCCAGGGCCTCGAAGACGCGGAAGTTCAGGTCGCCGCGTTCGGCCACGTTGAGCACAAGCCGGGCGCGGGGATAGAACGTTCGGTACGCGCCATGCGTGACGTGCAGACTGGGAAAAAGCCTGGCCACCTCAGCCAAAAATGCATGGCGTCCCGGCATAGTTTGCGGATTCACGTTGCCAACGAAGAGCAGGTCCCACTCCTTGACCTCATCGGCCGAAGCGTCGCCGGGATTGGGAGTGGGTGGTAGCCAGCGCAGCTTATCGACCCCAAGGCGCAGGCCGAAGCGCGGCAGATGGTCCCTGAGACTCACCGTGCAAAGATCGAAAGCCTGAGCATAGATCGGATACCAATGCTGGATATGGCTGTCGATGCACAAGAACAGCGTGGGACAGGGGAAGCTCTCCAGTCCCACCAGGGGCGGGGACATGCTCGCGTCGGCATATACGAGCAGGTCGGGCGTCCAGCCCGTGTGTTCCAGCACGTCAGGCCAAGTCATGGGTCCACGGTCCACGGGCGGCCTGATGTAGCACAGTTCCATGCCGCGTGTGCGAGCCACGTCATCCCGGAGTTTATGCCAGCCGATCCAGGCTATGCGCATGAATGGCTCCCCACATTCTGCGCCTTGGGCAGACTGTCCTTCGCTGCCAAGCGCAGGTAGTCAATGAAGTTTGCCTCGCTCAGCAGCCGGCAGTTCACGTAATGGCCAGCGAAAGCGGGCAGAGCGTCGACCACCATACTTAGCGACTCCGGGCTGGGATGGTTCATGGTGTGGAACAGCGTGTGCGTTCGCCAGGGTTCCATGACGAGATCCAGATAAGCCACTGGCGTACGGGCATGCTTGGCTCGCTCGCGCTCCAAGGGCTGCTCCACAAGGCCCGGCAGGTTGACCACCAGATTCAGCTCGAAGTCGCGGCTGAAGTCTACATGGGCGGCAAGTTGGTCCAGAAGTGCTTCGCTCTGGCAGTTGGCGTGGATAACATAATGGTTTTTCATAGCACCTCGTCAGTCTCGCGAAATGCAAATAAATTGCCAGCAACCAAGATAGCGATCCTCCGGCCAATCTGAATCTATCTGTCGGCCGTTCGGTATGGAGTCATGTACAGTGGACCGGCCATCCCCTCTTCATGGATACTCCGCGAAAACAGCCCTGTGCGGACCAATCTCCGCCTCGGTCGGCTTGGGCCGTTCAAGGCAAAGACCGGGGAACGAAGATTGCTATGCGTCCAGGATACCAAGCCATGACGCGGCCTTGGCGTTTATTGCCCACGGCTTGCGTCGCACCTCGCTCACCCGCGACAACGCTGGAGACCACGCATGCAAACCTTCATTCTACGGCCCCTTACGCTGCTTCTGGTTTCACTGCTCCTGTTCGGCCCCATCGTCTATCTGACCGGCCAGCACTCGGTCCTATCCGGTTTCAACCTGCGCAACTATGCCCTGCTCATGGCCGTGTACGCGCTCATGAGCTTGGCCGCGGCCCTGGTGCGCAAGCTGCGCCTGCTGGGGCGCAACTCGCACGCGAGCTTTATCCTGAGCGAGGTGTCGAGCTTTTTCGTCAGCTCCATCCACATCGTGACCTTCCTGCTGGCCTTCAACCTGTGGACGAACTACCAGGCCCTGGCGCGAGTTCACGAATTCTCGACGGCGACCATGCGGCAGCACGGGCATAACGCATTGGCCCTGCTGCTGTTCTATCTGGCGCTGGTGGCCCTGGCCAAGTTCGTGGAGATCGCGCGCAAGAAGACCTGCTGAGGCTTCGCTCGCGGGCAACTTCTTGCGAGGGTGTGAGCGGGAAGGCGGGCGCACTGACAGCGCCCGCTTTTAGAGCAGATCGCTTTTAAGACGCCCGCTCCGGCGCCCGCGGCGCAAGTGAATTGCGCCTGCGCCGAAGCAAACGGCAAGCCATGCCGACGCATGGCTTGCAGAGCATTTTCAAAAGCAAAATGCTCTATATGGTTTTTACCATGGCGCGTCAGACCAGATGCAGCGGATCGTCCTCGACCGGGGTGCGGCGCGTGAAGCGCACCAAGGCCGTGTCGCCGCGTTCCTCCACGTCCATGCGCCAGGCCCGGCTTTCGCCCAGGGCGCTGACCAAGGCCAGGATGGCCTTGGTCGTCACAAGGAAATCCGCACTCTCTCCGGCCGTGGCGTCCAAATCCTGTTGAATCTGCGGCACCAGCCCGCAGGTCCTGCCGCTATAGTCCTTCATGGCTCGCTTCTCCTTTCGGCTAGGCCATACCCGCCTGAAAACGGACGCGCAAGCGGGCATCGGCGAAAAATTCGGCCATCCCATGTCTCGCGTCGCGGATTAGAAAAAAGCGGCCAAAGGCATGTACCTCAATGCGAAATCTGTTATGTATGTCAATGGGAGTGAAAAGCAGGCAAGAAGGAAGCCATGCGAGCAAGCATACAGATCTTCAGCCGGAACATGATCCAGAACGAGATGTTGGCGGCCAGCATTTCAAGCGCCACCGGACTGTCCTGCGAATGCATCGATGTGTTGCCCCCTGCGCAAGGCCGGGCAGAGATAGGGCAACGCATGATGCTCATCGACTGGCAGCAGCTCGATGGCGATTCCAGGTGGGATGCCCTCGGCGACGTCCTTGGGGATCCCATGCAGACCATGGATACCATCCTCTTCAATGTGCCCACCGGACTGGACATCGAGCGGCAAGCCCTTGATCGCGGCGTCCGGGGCATATTCCGCCAGAACCAGCCGCTCAAACTGCTCATGCGCGGCATCACGGCCGTGCTGGAAGGCGAGCTATGGTACTCCCGTCGGGCAATATCCGAGCGTCTGCGCCAAAACCAGCTGACGCAAGCCTCTCCAAAGGCGGCCAGTGCGGGCAAAGAAATGCTCAGCGCCCGTGAGCGCGAGGTACTCCTGCTCATCGCCCAGGGCCTCTCCAACGACGAGGTGGGCGATAAGCTGTGCATCAGCCTGAGCACGGTGAAGAAGCACCTCTGCAACATCTACGCGAAGCTCAAGATATCCAACCGCATCCAGGCGGCTTTCTGGGCCGTCCAGAACCTTAAGAACTAGCCAGGGCGCGTGCCGCACTCGGGCGTGCGGCACGCGCTCAGCCTCCACTCCACTCCGTATTCCGTCACCTCCGGCGCTTACAGGCTTCCGGCATCGTGCGCACTTCCATTCCCTTCCGGTTGTTTGCATCGGCAATGCACCGTCTTGTCCCGGTCGACAGCAGCCCATGGGCTACCTGCTGGCCTGATCGTAAATCCTTCCCTTGGCCCATTGCGAACACACACCCAAGAGACATACGGGTACAGATGCGGGAAGAGGGACTCAAACGAGGTGCGACATGCTGGAACGGAGATCTGAAGTGCGCTTTCAGCTCAAGCTCGAAGCCATGGTGGAGGAAGCTCGCGGGCAAGACGCAATGATCCTGCGCACGCGGGATGTCTCCTCTGTCGGCGTCTATCTGCATGGACAGGAGCAAAGGACGGACGGGCCGACTTATTGTCAGGGGGATCTGTTGCTGGTCCAAATCTACCTGCCCGCGTTCCGGCCCAAGAATGGGCGGATCATGAGCGTGGTTCGCGCCGAGGGACGCGTGGTGCGGCTTGAGGCGCAAGGCCTGGCCATACGCTTTCGCCGGGAGAGCCGTATCGAGCCTCTGGACGTTTAACGCAGTGCCGAAAGATCGCGTAATGCCGGTGCTGGTCCGCAATGCTCCAAAAGTTCCATGCCGCAAGAACAAAAAGCAACCCTTCGGACAATTGTTAGGAAAGCCTGTCGAGACGTATACACGCATTAACGATCACGAAGAAGTCAGCGAGGCTGACGAAGGTGGTCGCAAGGGGGGCTCGGCAATGAACAGACGCAACAAAACAACGGCAGGAACGACACTGCGTAGTGTTCTGGGCAGGGGAGCAGTCGCGCTGGCGACATTGGCCCTTGGTTCATCGCTCGGGCTGGCCGACGCAGCATCGGCCGAGGCACTTGCTGGCCAGAGCGGGCAGGCCTTGGCCAATATTTCTCTGGCCGATCTCAAACGGCTCGACAGGCTCAACCCCCAGGAGTTCACGGCCATGCAGGATGCCTTGCCCAAAGGACGGGCGGCGCGCGGCAACGTGATCATGGTGACCCAAATAGGCGAGCACAACAGGCTTTTCTCGCACAGCTACAGCTACCAGGGCGAGGGCAACACGACCGTGGCCTTGCAGAAAGGCAGGGGCAACACGGCCGAGCTGCTGCAGGACGGCTCCGGCAACCGCCTCGACCTCTTGCAGCAGGGCAACGGCAACAGGGCCGATCTGCAGCAGATCGGCGACGACATGTATCTTGGGCTGGTCCAAAAGGGCAATGGCAACAGGTATACCTACCGCCAGACCGCATCATCCGATCTGGGCTGGTACAAGGTTTACCAGAGAGGCGGGTCCGAGGTCACCGTCACCCGGACCAACATATACACGCAATAGACGGAAGGCATTGGATGGAAACGGCCCGCGCCTGAGGGAAGGTTCGCCTTCCATGCGCACTCGGACAAGGACCGTGGCCATATATTTGGTGGGGGTAAGGTTCATTGGATTAATCAACTCCGGCATGAACCCGGGATAATGCCGGACCAGCGGAACCTGGCAAGCAGAACGAGCATCGCAAAAACGGAAACGAAACCGCATTAGGAGCAATGACAATGAAAAAGCTGATGAGCATCACCCTGGCTATGGCTCTTACCCTGTCCGTGTCCGCCGTTGCTTTCGCCGGCCATGGCTACGACTTGAGGGAAAACGACGCTGAGATCGAGCAGAAGGGCGCGTTCAACACCGCCATCGTTGAGCAGGACCTCGACTCCTACGGCTTCTACGGCGCCGGTGACAACGAAGCTGAAATCGAGCAGTGCGGCCTGCTGAACTTCGCCAAGATCGACCAGCGTTCCGTGTTCGCCAACAACAAGGCCGAGATCGAGCAGGTTGGCTTCGCGAACAAGGCTTGCGTTTGGCAGCATTAATTTGAAGCTCATGGGGTCGCGGACAACCGCGTCCCTCTCGGATTGACGACAAACCCCGCCGGGACTTCCCGGCGGGGTTTGTGCTTGGCGTCATCCGGATAATCCATCAGTCGAGCCTCCCCTCTCCGGGAACCCAATCGCGCTGGCGCTACCTGCCCCACGGATGAAGCTACGCCCTCTGTTCACACATCGTCTGACGCATTTGTGCGTGGAGGATCGGCGATAACCTGATCCAGGGTAAGCTTGCCCATATTATGAGCCTCTTCAGCGCAGGTGAATTATCTTGCAGACATAATGATTGTATGTGGCTGCGCTATTCCTTACGGCATCTTCTGGCAAAAGGCCAAGTGACGTGCTAGCTTGGAAAGTAGGAGTCGGCCCGATCCTGCACATCGGGAGTTGCATGATGAATGGCAAGAACGTTCGAGACCAGGAAGATACTCCTCGCAAGACAGTGGGCGAGGCCATGGCCGGCATACGCGCCGATGCCCCTGCCTTGGCCGCTCTATTGGACGGCATGGTCGAGGCGGTCTGGCTGATCGACATGGACGGCAACCTCCTCCTGCTCAACAAGGCCGCGATTAAAAACATGGAGCAGCTCGCGCCGGAAATGCCGCGCAACATGCCCGACCTGCTCCGGGCGCTGGACGTGCGCACGCCGGATGGCCGCAGGGTGCCCCCGGAGGAACTGCCCATCATGCAGGCGTTGCATGGTGAAGTCGACCGCGGCAGAGCCTTCCTGGTCAAGGCCGTATCGGATACGGAACTCTTCCTGGAGGTCAGCGCCGCGCCGTTGCTCGGTCCGCAAGGCGAAGTGACTGGAGCCTTGGCTGTGGCCAGAGATATGACGACCCTGCGCAGGACCGCGCGCTTCATGGAGCCGCAGGTGCGCTTCACCGATGAAAACCCCAACCCGGTGCTGCGCGTGAACGCGAGTGGGATACTCCAGTACGCCAACACGGCCAGCGTACCATTTCTGAACGCTTTGCGCACGGACCGGGGCGAAGTCGTGCCCGAGCCGTTGCATGGGGCCATGCTGCGCTGCCTGGAGCATGACGACTGCTGCGAGCTGGAACTCGTCGCGAACGGCCGGACCTACCTTTTCTCTCTGTCTCCAGTGCGTGGGGACGGCTACGTGAATTTCTACGGCCTGGACATCACGGGCCGCAAGCAAGCCGAGGAACGCCTTACGCTGCAAATGAAGCACCGCGAGGTGCTTCTGCGGGCCTCGCGTGACATGCTTTCCGAAGCGAACCGTGAAGGCCTGCTGCGCCGCGTGCTCGAGCTGGCCAGGGAGGTCGTTGGCGCGGACATGGGCCTGGCCGGCCATGAGCTGCGACAGGGGCTGATCTCGGTCGATGTCTTTTCGCACGCGCAGGGCAGCACGCCCTGCGGAGCTCCCCGCGAGATTTCCGAAGGCCGGGACAACATCATGGAACGATTGATGGGGCAGGGCCAAGCCACCGTGCGCATGAGCCGGAGCGAGTGGGCGAAGTTCGCCTCCAGCCTCGACCTGCCTGGAGGCCACCCACGGCTCGCCGGGCTGCTGGGCGCGAGCATCGCCCACGATGCGGGCAGCTTCTGCGGCTTCCTGCTCCTGTCGCACAAGCGCGAGGGAGAGTTCACGGCCGAGGACGAAGCCTTCCTGGGACAGCTTGCGGCGCTCACATCCCTGGGGCTTCGTCACCTCTCGGCCAGGGCCGAGGCCGAGCAGCGTGCGAGTCAGCTCGACGCGGCCATCGAGGCCATGGCCGAGGGGCTCATCATCTTCGACTCGGACAAGTCCATTCAAAGCATCAACTCGGCCGGCAGACGGCTGCTCGGCTACACGGAAGAATCCCATAATCTACCATTCGATGAATGGCGGGCCAAGTTCAACGTCAGATGGCTACAAGGGGATACCGACTCCGAAAACGAGCCGGTCAGCCAAGTCTTGCGCGACAAAATTCTGCGCAACGACGAATTCGTAATCGAGCCCGAACCCGGCAGGCAGCTGCACCTCGTTGCGAGCACCTCGCCCATCCGTTCCAGACAAGGCGAGGTTACCGGGGCCGTGGCGGTTTTCCAGGACATCACCGAGAGCAAAAAATTGGAGCGAGACCGCGAGAACCTTATCGCGGCCCTGCAGGTGGAACGGGCCCGCCTCAAGGCGCTTATCGACAATGCCCTGGTGGGCATCGTGCTCCTGGATAAAAAGGCCCGTCTGGTCATGGCCAACCCGGCGGCCGAAGCAATCCTTGGAGTGCCCCTGACCCCCGGCATGCGGCACTTTGCCTTGGAAAAGCTCGACCTTCGTCAGGCGGATGGCGAGCCGCTGCCCATTCAGGCGCTGCCTGTCGTGCGCGCGGCGCTGGGCGGCGAGGTGCACAAGTCCGTGGAACTATCCGCCGCCAGGCCCGATGGGAGAGAAAACGGAGGCAGGATTCACTTGCTGGCCAGCGCCATGCCCGTGCGCAATCGACAGGGCAAGCTCAAGGGCGCCGTGGGCGTGTTCGAGGACGTCACCGAACGAAAGCGCGCCGAGGAAGCCCTGCGCGAGAGCGAGGAGATGTTCCACAAGGCCTTCGTCATGAGCCCGGAGATGTTGACCATCACAACCTTGGATGGCCGCTACCTGGATGTGAACGAGGCCTTTTCCCGCCTCTTTGGATACTCCAGGGACGAAGTCATGGGCAGGAGGTCCCAGGAAATAGGGCACTGGCTCACGCCCGAGCTCAGGGAGTGCTTCGTGCGCCAAATACAGCGGGGCGGGCGCGTCCAGAACATGGAGGTCGAATTCCGGACCAAGGACGGCGATCCATGCACGCTGCTGCTTTCGGCGGACGTTGTGCGCATCGGCGGCAAGCCGTGCATCCTGACCGTGGGCGCGGACATCACCGAACGCATCCGCATGGAGGGCGAAATGCGCCGGGCCAAGGAACAAGCCGAAATCGCCAACCGGGCCAAGAGCGACTTCCTGGCCAACATGAGCCACGAGATCCGCACGCCGATGAACGGTGTCATGGGCATGATCGATCTGAGCCTCATGCAAAAGCTGCCAACGCGCGTGCGCGAGTACCAGATCATGGCCAAGAAGTCCGCCGATCACCTGCTGTCCATTATCGGCGACATCCTGGACCTGTCCAAGATCGAAGCCGGCCGCATGGAGCTGACCGAGGACATTTTCGACGTACGCGACTTGGTGGAAGGCACGGTGCGGCCCCTGGCCCTCACGGCGGCCGACAAGGGCCTGAAACTCCTGCACGCCGTGGATGCGGATATTCCCCCTCTCTTGTGCGGCGACCCGGTGCGCCTGCGCCAAGTGCTGGCCAACTTGGTCAGCAATGCGGTGAAGTTCACGCACAAGGGCCGGGTGCTGGTCAACGTGGAACGGACCGGCCACGACCTGCCCCGGGACGAGGTGCGCCTGCTCTTCTCGGTCAGCGACACGGGCATCGGCATCCCGCGGGAGAAGTTGTCGCTCATTTTCGAGAGCTTTTCCCAGGCCGAGGAGGCCACACATGCCCGCTATGGCGGCACAGGCCTGGGGCTGGCCATTTCCAAGCGGCTGGTGGAGATGATGGGCGGCCACATCGGCGTGGAGAGCGTCATGGGCAAGGGCTCGCGCTTCTTCTTCACGGTGCGGCTGCGCAAGGCCGACGCCATGCCCAAAGCCGAGCGGTCTGAAACCGAGGAGGGTAGGCCGCCGACCCGACATCTGCGCATCCTGCTGGCTGAGGATAACGAGATCAATCGGATCTTGGCCATAGAGCTGCTGCACGAATTGGGACACGAGGTCACGGCCGTGGAGAACGGCCGCCTGGCTCTGGAGGCTTTGGGCCGCGAGCGTTTCGACCTGGTGCTCATGGACGTGCAGATGCCCGAGATGGGTGGCCTGGAGGCCGTGCGGCGCATCCGTGAGGAGCCTCCGGCGGGCGTGGCCCCGCGCTTGCCCGTGGTGGCGCTTACGGCCTACGCCCTGGAGGGCGACCGCGAGCGTTTCCTGGCCGCGGGCATGGACGGATATTTGTCCAAGCCCATCCGAGCGCGGGAGTTGGAGCTAACTTTGGCGGAGTTTTTTCGCCGGGAAGACGGTCCGGTCGCAGACCAGTCGCCGCCAGAGTAGCTCGCATGACAACCCGCAGGCGCTCCAGGCGGCCAGAGGGCCGGAGGAGGCTGGGCCGCTCCAGGGATCAGGCTGTTCCCGGCGCGACTCCCAGACGCTGGAACCACTCGGGGTGCGCGGCCACGAAGGCAAGGCTTTGGTTGAAGTCCTCGCGCGAGTGCGGTTCGAAGGTCACGCCGGGCGTGAGCCCCTGCTCCTGCAGGAATCCGAACAGCTCCGGCCAAGGAATATCCCCCTGTCCCATACCCACGTGCTCGTCGCCCGCGCCGCTGTTGTCGTGCAGGTGCAGCTGGCGCAGGCGCGGACCCATGCGCTCCAGCCACTGGCGCATATCGCGCCGTTTTGCTCCGCCGGAGAAGCTGTGCCAATGGCCCGCGTCGAACACCAATCCCGCCTGCGGGTCGGCCAGCCCATCCACGAGCCTGCACAGAGGCTCGGGGTTAGGATCGTAGATGTTCTCCAAATAGAACGGCGCATGGTCGGGCCACTCGCGCAGCAGCATGGACCAGGTGGCCGTGGCGCGCACCAGCCAGCTTTCGATAAAAGGCTGGTCCGCGCCGGCGGGCAGGCCGCTGTGCGCGATCATGTGCGCCGCGCCGTAGCGCTTGGCCAGGGCCATGGCCCGGCGCAGCCGGTCGCGCGTGGCAGTCAGGATGAGCGGGTCGGTGCTGCCGGGCCGCAGGTCCATGAACGGCAGGTGCGTGGAGCGGGCCAGCCCGGCCTCGTCCAGCCGACGGATGAGATCGTCGTGGAAGCGA
Source organism: Desulfocurvibacter africanus subsp. africanus DSM 2603 (assembly GCF_000422545.1). Taxonomy (NCBI): domain Bacteria; kingdom Pseudomonadati; phylum Thermodesulfobacteriota; class Desulfovibrionia; order Desulfovibrionales; family Desulfovibrionaceae; genus Desulfocurvibacter; species Desulfocurvibacter africanus. The sequence continues at coordinate 473,353 of NZ_AULZ01000001.1, read as the reverse complement.
GCGTCCAGTTCGTCGATGGCCCAGGCGTCGATGCCCAGCTCGGGATTCAGGCGCAGGGACACGAACATGTCGAGCCAGGACGGGTCCTGGGCCACGTAGCGGATCGGCAGGTTGACGAAGAATGGCATGCGCAAGTGTAGTCTGAAATCAGGCGGGAATCCAGGACTTCCGCCCTGCCGGCTGCGCGTGGTCCATGGCTTGAGGCGGCATGCCCGCCAATGGAGGCCCTCCGCGCGGCATTCTCCCGCCTGCCGTACGTTCGGCAACGGCCTTTCCAAGCTTATTTATCCAGCGCGCATTGCTAGTCGCCTTGCAAGCCAATGCAAGCTATGAAAGCGAGAATGGGGAGTGTCTTCCAAGCCGTGCAGTTCGCAAATGGTCCCACTCCGCGCTCGTCGTCCCTCCCACTCTTACGTTCGCAGCGCTCCCCCGGTAGCGTGGAAAGAGTCGCCGCACAGGCTGCATTCGAACCTGCAAGGAGGGAATCCATGTACACAACTGAACCCAGGCATATTTCACGGGCACTTCAGCTTGTAATCCTGTCCACGCTGGCTTGTGCGCTGTTGGTGCATGGGACCGCGTCGTCCTCCTGGGCCAGGATCTGGTTCGTGGACGGAACCGTGCAGAGTTCCGGCCATGGCGGAAGCTGGAGCCAGCCCTTCAGGACCATCCAGGAATCCCTGGACGCGGCGCAAGCCTGGGATCAGGTCTGGATCAAGACCGGCACCTACCTGCTCGACGCGACGCTGGCCCCGGATGTGCCCATTTCGCTCGTCGGCGGATTCGCGGGCGGGGAGAGCAGTCCGGCGCAACGCGATATTGCGGCGAACCCGACGGTCATCGATGGCAATGACGCCACCCTGTGTCTGTACGTCACGCAGACAACCGTCATTAACGGCCTGACGATCCAGCGGGGCAACGACGGTGATGGCACTTACAGCTTCGTCGGCGGGGGCGGCATCCATGTGCTGGGAGCGCGGCTGATACTGCGGCATTGTACTATCCGGGAGAACAACGGGAGCACCTGCTCGGGCATCTGCGCGGAGCAGTCCTCACTGCTGCTGGTGGGCTGCACCCTGCGCGACAACCGGGTGCTGAGCGACCCATCGGGCGGAGGCGCGCTGGATCTTGAACAGTCCAGCGCCACCATCCTCAGGTCGAGCTTCGTCGGCAACAGCAGGACCGAGGGAGGGGCCATCTTCATTCATCCGGGCTCCAGCGCGTTGATCGGCCACAGCATCTTCGAGGGCAACGCGGCCCGTTTCGGCGGCGGGGCCATCCACGCCGGCGATGGAAATCTGACTCTCGTAGGCTGCAAGTTCAACGACAACTCCGTGAGCAACGCGGGCGGAGCCATCAGCGCGGTCAATATGCGCGCAGTGAACTGCCAGTTCGTGAACAATGCGGCCGATATAGCAGGGGCCGCCATCGCCTCGGGATCGGTATTTACCAACTGCCTCTTCGTCGGGAACACCGCCGAAGCCGCCGGAGCGTGCCAACTGGAGAGCTCTAGCCTGGTGCACTGCACCCTGTACGGCAACACGGGCTATTCGGAGATCGTCCAGGGCTACGGCACTGCCGCGGTGTATAACTCCATCATCTGGAGCAACGAACTGCTGGGAGGCTCCGACAGCCTGCTGGTGCGGGGCGCTACGGTCAGCTACTCCGATATCGAGGGCGGCCATGTTGGAACCGGCAACATCGATGCGCCCCCGGCTTTCGTGAACCCCGAGACCCTAGACTTCCGCCTGGGGCCGGACAGCCCGTGCATAGACGAGGCGCAGTTCCGCTGCCCATATTTCCCGTATCGCGACTTCGAAAGCGACCGCCGCATCATTGGCCCGCGGCCGGACATGGGCATGGATGAGCGCGGATTGAGCAGCTGACGAACTGGAACATCATGGCCTTCAGACCACGACGGCCGGTCGGGCATTGCATGCCCGACCGGCCGTTGAAGTCATTGCCTGCAAATGTGATTGTATGTATAAATTACGGCCTGTGTTTCCTAATGGCAGGTCCATGCCCTGCATGCGCTTTTTCCAACAGCCCCTCCAAGGAGCGCACCATGAAATCCATACTCCTGTGCCTGAGCATGATGATCCTGCCGACCTTGGCCGCGGCGGCCACGCCATTCGACGGCTTCTATGTCGGAGGTCAGGCTGGCCTTGGCGCGCTCCACACGTACATGGAGTTGGAAGACGCAGACAACGATGAACAGGACGATCAGGGCGACTGGGGTCTCGGCCCCACCGGCGGCATCTTTTTCGGCGGAGGCGGGGCCATCAAGGATGCCTTCTATCTTGGCGGCGAAATCGACGCTGCCTACCATGGCCTGTCCGCCGATCCGACCTCCGAGGAAACCCTGGACCTCAATTGGTCCTTCGGCGCGCGCATCCGCATCGGCGGCGTGATCGCCGACAACCACCTGCTCTACACAATGCTGGGCTTGCGCGTCGGCCTGTTCGAATACGACAACCGAACCGGCTACGACTACGAGTTCGAAAACGGCTGCTGCGATTGCGATCAGGATGACGATGACTGCGATGACGATAATTGGGGCAGCGAGGAGAAGCCGGTGCTCGGCGGCGCGAGCGTGGGCCTGGGATACGAGTACGCCATCACCGATCACTTGGGCATGCGCACCGAGGTGGGCTACACGCTCTATGCGCCGCTTGAGTACGAATACATCAGCGGCGCGCGTCAGTATTGGGATGAATCCATCTACCCGAGCGTGCTGGACGCCACCTTGGGTTTGGTGTGGCACTTTTAGGCCAGGGTTAGCACACTGCGCTGGAGGCTCGCTCTGGCAGGCCAACGGGAGAAGAGAAGACATTTCGGAAGAATGCCGTTAGAGCATTTTGCTTTTGAAAATGCTCTGCAAGCCATGCGTCGGCATGGCTTGCCGCTAGCTTCGGCGCAGGCGCAATTCACTTGCGCCGCGGGCGCCGGAGCGGGCGTCTTAAAAGCGATCTGCTCTAAAGTTATCGCCTTCTCCCACGGCCGAATCTCCTCCATATCCGGCTGACGAGCAGGGCGCCCGGCAGCAACAGCCACTCGGGCCCCAGCCGGGCCGCGGACGAAAGCGAGCAGCCGCCACCTCCGCCACCGCCTCCGCCGTCCTTTCCACCCCTGACGATAACGGGCGCCAGTTCGGGACAGAGTGTCTGATCTGAATCCGTTTGCCCTGCGATGGGACGACCGAAGGCCTTGATGCACACGTCCAGCCCTTCGGCCCCGAAATCGTACCAGTTCCCGCCGCTGCGGCGGGCAACGCTCTGTCCAGCCTTGGCGGTAGCCCCGGTGGAGTATCCGGCAAAGGCTTTTTCCACCGGGATGATGTATCGCGCGCCGGTCGGAGCGCTGATTTCCACCACGACGGAAAAAGCCTCGCATGGCTCCATACGCACGGGGCGGGGCAGGTCCACGGTGAATAAACCGGCTTCGGGGAATACGCCGCTCACTTCGGTCTCGGGCCCTCCAGGGTCTTCGATGCCGTCCGCCGGATCGCGGTAGACAGAGATGGTGTAGCGCGTGCCGGGGAACGCCGAATACGTGGAGACGGCGAAGATTTCCTCGCTTGTCTTAGCTTGGAATATACTCGCGTAGGAGACGTCGGTGCTTCTGAATCCGTAGGTCGAGGTCCAGCCCAGGAAATCATGCTGGTAGACGTTGGCGTAGCCGCCCGCCGGGGTTGCGCCAAAGCTGTAAGCCGACGAACCCTGCTTGGCCAGCGTGAGGTCATGGTAGGATACGTAGAAATAGCCGCTTTGGCCAAAGTGCGTGCCGTAGCTGTTCTTGATGATGAAGGCTCCGTCGCCTGCGGGTCGGGACGGGAAGTTTGCCGCTGGATAGTTATCGTCCCAGCCCACGACGACCACCGCGTGGTTGGGCTTGCTGCTGCCGGCGTAGTACAGGGCCTTATTGGTTGAATTGTACCAGGACGAGGAAGTGGTCATGTAGAGGCTGACGTAGACCCCGCCATGGGTCATCACCGCCCGCTTGATGGCGTCATTGTCCTGCGAGCCCGTGCGTTTGGGGAGGAATACAACGTTTCTGATCCACTTGCGCGCCGGGAATATGGGCGAACTTCTGCTGCCGGTCTCGTAGACGTCCTCACTTTCCAGCACCGGTCCCATGCCTCGGGCGAGATAGGCCGTGGCCATCATGTGGTTGCCGCCTTCGCAGGCATCGTAGTTGAAGCCATGAAGATTCTTCATGTTGTCTTCGGAAAAGTTCCAGTTCTCGTCGGGCATCAGGTTGGATTCGATGCTGCCGAGCATGGCGAAAGCCCAGCAGGCTCCGCAGCCTCCCTGGTTTTTCACGGAAGTCAGGCGGCCGATATCGCGCAGATCGAAGCGTGCGGGCAGGGCGGACTGCAGGATCAATTCCGGCTGCGACTTGGTCCAGGGCTCGATGTCCACAGGCGGGGGCACATAGCCGAACGAGAGATCGTCCGGCTGCGAATCAAGTTCGAAGTCGAATTCTCCGGACTGCAACAGCGGCTGTTTTTCCCTGAGTTCCAGGAAGTGCGCAAAATCCGGGTTCACTGGCGCCATTTCTGGTCCTTGGGACAAGACAAGGGACGGCTGACCCACGCAAATGAGCAACGTCGCCATAGCGGCAAGCAAGGCTTTCAAGAAGGATTCCTTGGAGTTGGTTGCGATCCCGATGCGCTCGCCGGCTGAAAGTGCGCGGCGGGCAAGAGGTGCATTGCACGGCCCATACCTGCCGGACTGTGCGGGCCGGCGTGGCAGACCGTCGAGTCTTTTGCGGACAGCGCTACGGGCGCCAGGAGGTTCGCGGCAACACGCTGGAAACCATGGGCGGGTTAGGAAACGTGCTGATAGGTGGGAGCGAAAGCGCAAATTCCATCAGGCCGGGTCTATACATGCTCTGTATCGAGGCGTGTGAATATCACGGCCCATTCCTGCCTAATGTGCTAAGGATGGGGTGGCAGGTATCGGGCTGGAGGCATTGGGTCGGAGGCCAGGGCCGATTGCGGCCGGGTTTGGCGGACGGACTGCAAGGGCAAGGCGGATAGCGTCGTGTCGGGAATATGGAAATGGCTTATCCAGGGGAGTGCGGTCTTCTATGTCGCGTCCGCGATTCTCCCTCTCCTTAAGTCCGACGCATGGTGGATAAGGGGTTGGGACTTCCCCAGGCTCCAGTTCGCCATATTTGGCCTCGCCACCATGCTGCTTCTGTCGTTCACGACACCTGGCTGGCCGCTGCATAAGCTAGCGCTCGTGCTGTTCCTGGCTGTAAGCCTCGCGCTGGACGCATACAGGATCGTGCCCTACACGCCTCTGGTGCGCCTCGAATCCCTGCCTGCCGACAGAGACGATCCGGCCCGGAAGCTGAGCATCATCGTCGCCAACGTGCTCCAGGACAACGATGATCCACAGCCGCTGCTGCGGTTGTTGGCGGAACTGTCCCCGGACATGGTGCTCCTGCTGGAAGTCAACGGACGCTGGATGGACGAACTGTCCGACCTGCGATCCAGCTATCCGCACCATGTCGGGCAATCTCTGGAGAATACCTACGGCATTGCGCTCTTCTCACGGCTGGAGCTGATCGACGCGCGCGTGCGGTATCTTGTGGAACCTGATGTGCCGTCCATCCACGGCCTGGCCAGCCTCGTGTCGGGCGAAGTCGTGGAAATACATGGCCTGCATCCCAAGCCGCCCAAGCCACAGTCCGGAGGCACCACTGAGCGCGACGCCGAGCTTGTCCTCATTGCCAGGGAAGCTCGCGACTCCGAGCATCCCGTCATCGTCATGGGAGATCTGAACGATGTGGCTTGGTCGCACACGACCCGCCTGTTCCGGCGCATATCAGAGATGCTCGATCCGCGCGTCGGACGGGGCCACTTCCCAACCTACCCCGTGGCGTTGCCCTTTTTGCGCTATCCCCTGGACCACGTATTTCACTCCCGGAGCCTGCGGCTCGTGGAATTCAAGCGATTGCCCGATATCGGCTCGGACCACTTCCCAGTGTACGCGGAGTTCAGCCTGGAGCCGGAGGGCAGGTTGAGCCAGGAATCGCCGAAAGCGGATGAGCAAGACCATGAAGAAGCGCGGGACACGCTGCGCAGAGCCGAGTAGAGCATTTTGCTTTTGAAAATGCTCTGCAAGCCATGCGTCGGCATGGCTTGCCGCCGCGTAGGCGTAGGCGCAATTCACTTGCGCCGTCAACGCAGGAGCGGGCGTCTTAAAAGCAATCTGCTCTTGACCAGGCAGGTTTCAGGCCGATGGGCACGGTTTTGATCCAGCGCGCGCTTGCCCCTGCCGGATGACGCGGCGTGAGTTGTGCTCGTGGCGGAAGTACTCTTCGTCCGGATGAAGCAAAGAAAGGCCGCCATGGCGGCCTTTCCAAATAAAAATTCGTGCGACAGGCGCTACTTGAACAGCAGGTGGTCCTCGGCGGCCCCGCCGTTTTCGCAGGCTTCGAGGATCTCGTCGATCTTGTCCTCGCTATCGACGGCCTTGTACCAGTGGCCTTGGGGGTAGACGACCATGATGGGGCCGTCGTCGCACTGCTTCATGCAGCCCGTGGCGCAGACCAGGCCGTCGATGCCCCGGTCCAGCAGCCCCTCTTCGATGTATTGCAGAAGTCCGGTTGAGCCCTTCTTGTGGCAGACGCCCTTGGGGTCGCCGGAAACTCGGAAGCTGGCGCAGACCAGGATGTGACAGGAAGGTTTGCTGGCCATATCAATCTCCTTGTGAGTCGATGCTGGGATTACAGTCTTGATTCTTTTTCCGTTGCAGGCCCTTCAGACCCAGGGCGTCGGCCACGGCGTCCTCGATGAAGCCGCCCACGCGGCGCACTTGCAGGCCATGTCCGGCCAGGGCCGCGCGCGGGGTCTCGCCGGCATCGGCCACCAGCAGGGCGCAGCAGTCGGCAAGCGTCTCGGCCAGCTTCTTCCAGCGTTCCTCGCCGCCGCCCGGCTCGGGAGCCTGTCGCACGCCGACCATGCGGCCCATGCCGCCATCGGCCCCATAGATCAGCAGCCGCACGGCCCGGCCCAAATGCTCGTTGACCTCGGCTCCGTCGGTGGTCGCCACGGCCACGTATGGCCGCTCCGCCGTCGGCCCGCCCGCCTTGGCGGTCAATCCAGCCAGGGCGCTCGCGCTGTCCTGTCCGGCGCAGGTCCGGCAGGCGTCGATCTGCTCCAGGTGGCTCCCGGCCTTGTTTCGGGCCTTGCCCAACTCCTCGGCCGTAGGCGGCCGGGCATCCTCGGGAGCGCCCGCAAAGGGCGCGAAGGGGTGCACGTGCATGCAGCTCGCACCGGCCTCGGCCATGATCCTGGCCAGGGGGCCCATCTCGGCATCATTGATTCCGGGTACAAGCAGGCTGTGCACCTTCACGTTCAGGCCTTGTCCGTGCAGGGCCTGCACAGCCAGAACCTGGGCTGCCAGCATTTCACCGGCGGCCAGCTTGATGGTTAGGGTGCGCACGCTCGGCCGTATCCAGGCGAAGAGCCGAGTGAGCGTATCCACGCTGACGGCATGAGCGCGCAAGGTGACAAGCCCGACGTTCAGCCTGGCCAGGGTTTCGGCATGCTCGGCCAAGCCCAGGCCATTGCTGGACACGCGCAGGGCCAGTTCCGGGAAGGCTTGGCGCAGGGCGACCAGCGCCTGGAGCGTCCTGCCTGGCTGGGCCATGGGCTCGCCCGGTCCGGTGATGCTTACGGCCGCGATGTCGCCCAGCGCGGCTTTGGCCTGGCGCACGTACTCAACTGCCTGCTCCGGCTCCACCAGCGGCCCGACATGGGCCGGCGGGCTGTAGCGGCACAGGGCGTTTACGCGGCCGGCCAACGGCAGGGGCAGGCTGATGCCGGTGTGCGTCGCACCGGGGCAGCGGCATGTGCTTGCATGCATGGGTTACCTCGTTCCCGGGAATGCGGGGTCCAGGGGAGTGATTCCCTGGCGGGTGGGGCGTGGGGAGGGCGGAGCCCTCCCCACATTCCCCTTTTACAGAGCGAGCTCGAAGCTAGTTTCGGGGTCGTCGCGATCCTTGCGGGTCAGGATAGCGTCCAGGATCTTTTCCAGCAGGCGCAGGCCGCCCTTGTAGCCCACGGTCGGGAAGTACTGGTGTCCGACGCGGTCGAGGATGGGCAAGCCGTGGCGCACCAGCGGGATGTCCTCGTCGCGGGCGATGTACTTCATGTATGTGTTGCCGATGAGCAGATCCACGGGGTCGTTCTTGATCCACTGATGGAGCATGAACATGTCGCCCTCGACCTTGACGTTGACCTTGTAGGGCACGTCCTTGGTGATCTCGCGGATGCGCTCCTCGAACTTCTTGCCCGGCGTGCCGGTGACGATATGCGCCGGGATCATGTCCAGGCTGACCAGGAACTCGGTCAGGGCGATGAGCTGGTCAGGGTCGCCCGCCAGGGCCACCTTCCGGCGGTACAGGTACTGGTGGTAGTCCTTCATGACGTCCACCAGCTGGCCGCGCTCGAAAGAGATCTCCGCGGGCACGGACTTGCCGGCCATCTTGCGCAGGGCGTCGATGAAGCTGTCCGTGGCGGTCAGGCCCAGGGGCAGGCCCAGGATCTGGCAGGGCACCTTGTGGGTGGAATCCAGGTACTTGGCTGCCAGGCTGCTGCCCCATTCGCCCAGAGCCAGGGTGCCCATGGAGTTGGCCGTATCGCGCAGCTCCTCCACTGTCACGCCGCCGTCCGGGAACATCTTGTGCTTGCCGGTCAGCGGGCCGTTGAGCACTCCGTCGGTATCCGGGAACAGGATGATGGGCACGTCCATCAGCTTGCACAGCCGCTTGATCTCGCCCATGTCCGAGGGCTCCACGAAGCCCGGAATGACGTTGATCTTGCCGTTCTTCTTGTCCTTCTTGGTCGCCAGGCCCTTGACCATGCCCTGGACCATGTTGGCGAAACCGGTCACATGGCTGCCAACGTAGGAAGGCGTGGAAGCGGTCACAACCACTTTGCCCTCGGGCACCTTGCCTTCCTTGACTGCCTTGTCGGCGATCTGCGGCATGTCGTCGCCGATGGTCTCCGACAGGCAGGTGGAGTGCACGGCCACCACATCGGGATCATAGATTTCGAAGATGTTCTGAAAGGCCTGCAACAGGTTGGCCTGTCCGCCGAACACGCTGGCGCCTTCGGTGAAGGAGCTGGTGCCTGCGTAGACCGGCTCCTTGTAGTGGCGCGTGAGCATGCTGCGGTGGTAGGAGCAGCAGCCCTGCGATCCGTGGCTGTGCGGCAGACAGCCGTGGATGCCCAGGGCCGCGTACATGGCTCCAACCGGCTGGCAGGTCTTGGCCGGGTTGATGGTAAGGGCCGAACGGTCCTTGATTTCCTTGGATGTATGTCTGAGCAGCGTCATATCCTGATCCTTCCTTGGCTAGCCGACGTAGGTGGCGGACAGCTCGGGCTCCTTGTCCCAGGGGGCCTCGAGGTAGCTCCAAATCTTGCTGTTCACCAGCCGGTCGATCTCCAGGTAGTAGTTCATCGCGCCCTTGAAGCCGGCGTAGGGTCCGCCCATGTCGTAGTTGTGCAGCTGCTTGAGCGGCACTCCCAGCTTCTCCACGGCGTACTTTTCCTTGATGCCGGCGCAGAAGATGTCGGGCTTCATGATCTCGATGAGCTTCTCGGTTTCCCAGGAGTTGATGTCATCGATGATCAGCGTGTCCTTGTCCATGTCCGGGATGAGGCCGGCGTACTCCTTGAACTCGAACCCAGCGGCTTCGAGCTGCTTCAGCTCTTCATCCGTCTTGCGCGGGTTGTAGTTGGCCGGGTCCTGTTCAATGTGGAGCTCCTCGATGTTGCGGCTATCCGCGTCGACCTTGATGTCCGGGATCACGCGCCGGCCCTCGTAGTCGTCGCGGTGGGCGAACTCGTAGCCCGCGCCGATGGACCGCATGCCCAACTCCTTGAACAGATCCTGGTAGTGGTGGGCGCGGGAGCCGCCCACGAAAAGCATGGCCGTCTTGCCCGTGGTGCGCGGCTTCACGTCGGCCAGCGTGGCGTCCACGTTCTTCATTTCCTCGGCGATGACTTCCTCGACCCTGTCGATGAGCTGCTTGTCGCCGAAATACTGGGCGATCTTGCGCAGCGACTTGGCCGTGGACTTGGCGCCGATGAAGTTGACCTTGATCCAGGGGATGCCCCACTTGGTCTCCATCATGTCGGCCACGTAGTTGATGGAGCGGTGGCACATGACGCAGTTCAGGTCGGCTACGCCGGCGCGGGCGAACTGCTCGTAAGTCGAGTTGCCGGAGAAGGACGAGTTGAGCGTGATGCCGCACTTGTCCAGGATTCGCTCGATCTCGAAGGCGTCGCCGCCGATGTTGTACTCGCCGAGCATGTTGATGAGGTACTTGCCCTCGGGCCGCTTCATCTCCTCGCCCACCACGTGGGTGAAGATCTGGTTGTTGGCGATATGGTGGCCCGCGGACTGGGACACGCCCTTGTAGCCCTCGCAGGAGAAGGCGAAGATGTTGACCTTGTGGTTCGGGTCAATCGCGTTGAGCTTCTCCTTCATCTCGCGCGCCACGGCGTGCACGTCGTCGCCGATGAGGCCCACGGGACAGGTGGAGAAAATCGCGATGGCCCGGGGCTTGAACAGGTCATAGGCTTCCTGGACGGCTTGGCGCAGCTTGTTCATGCCGCCGAACACGATGTCGTGCTCGGTCATGTCCGTCGAGAAGCAGTAGGTCATGTAGTTGGCCGCGTCCGGCGCCGATGCGTCGGTCTGGTTGCGGCGCGTGAGCCAGGAATAGAAGCCGCAGCCGATGGGGCCATGGGTGATGTTCACGATGTCCCGCGTGGGACCCAGGATAACGCCCTTGCAGCCCGCGTAGGTGCAGCCGCGCTGGGTTATGATGCCGGGGATGGTCCGGACGTTGGCCTGGATATCCTTTGTCTGCATGGCCTCCGGCCCCTCGTGCACCAGGAACTGCTTGTCGCGCTTCCTGGCCACCTTGGTGGGGTATCGCCTGAGGATCTCTTCCTTGACCTCAGCGGGGGTCATTGCCTTCTTGGTAGGCATTGCTCTGCACCTCTTATGGCTTGTCCGGCTAAACCGGCTGGTCGCATGTCTTAGAACAGATTACTTTTGAGACGCCCGCTTCGGCGTTGACGGCGCAAGTGAATTGCGCCTGCGCCGAAGCTAGCGGCAAGCCATGCCGACGCATGGCTTGGAGAGCATTTTCAAAAGCAAATGCTCTAGGCTTAATCGATGGACTTCCTGCCTTCCTCGCCGGTGCGCACGCGCACGCCGTCCAGGATGGGCATGACGAATATCTTGCCGTCGCCGGGCTTGCCCGTGCGGTTGACCGTCATGATCGCGGCCACCACTTCCTCCACCTGGTCGTCGTGGACCACCGCGGAGAGCACCCGCTTGGGGTACAGGCGGCCCTTTTCGCCCAGCAATTCGGCGGCCTCCTCGTAGCCCTTGGCCGCGCCCTTGAGCAGCATGGCGTTCACCAGGCCCTTGCCCCTGCCCTGGGCCTCGCGGGCGAAGAAGGCCGCCACGCCGGCGTCGGTCAGGGCCTTCTTGGTGACGTTCATCTTGTCCATGCGGATGACGGCCATGATCTCCTTCATATGGCCACCTCTTCGAGCTTGCCCGCGGCGGTCTCCTTTATCCCGGAGCTGACGGTGTACATTTCGTCCACCTGGGTGATGAAGATCTTGCCGTCGCCGAAGGCGCCCTTGTCGCCGGTGCGCGCGGCCTTCATGATGGTCTTGATGGTGAAGTCCTTGTCCTTGTCGTCGATGACGATCATGAGCATGACCTTGGGGATCTCGTCATAGGTGATCTGGCCGATCTTTATTCCGCGCTGCTTGCCGCGGCCGGCCACGGAGAATTTGGTCACTGCCGGGAAGCCGGCGTCCATGAGGGAGGCCAGAACGTCGTCAACCTTGTCGGGTCTTACAATGGCGCGAACCATAATCAGCATGGCGGTGCTCCTTTCTTCTCGCGTTGGTGTGCTGCGTGCGCTAGTTGGCGATGCCGAAGTCGATAAGCAGCTTTTCCAGCTCCTCGATTTCCAGGGGCTTGGGCACCACGAACATGTCGTTTTTGTCGATCTTCTTGGCCAAGGTCCGGTACTCGTCAGCCTGCGGGTGGCTCGGCTCGAAGTCGATGACGGTCTTGCGGTTGATCTCGGCGCGCTGGACCATGTTGTCGCGCGGCACGAAGTGGATCATCTGCGTGCCCAGGCTCTTGGCCAGCTCCTCGATCATCTCGCGCTCGTTGTCGACTTTGCGGCTGTTGCAGATGAGGCCGCCCAGACGCACGCCGCCCGCGTCGGCGTACTTCACGATGCCCTTGCAGATGTTGTTGGCCGCGTACATGGCCATCATCTCGCCCGAGACCACGATATAGATCTCCTGGGCCTTGCCCTCGCGGATGGGCATGGCGAAGCCGCCGCAGACAACGTCGCCGAGCACGTCGTAGAAGGTGTAGTCTAGGTTCTTGTCTTCATTGTAGGCGCCGAGCTGTTCCAGCAAGTTGATGGAAGTGATGATTCCGCGGCCGGCGCAACCCACGCCCGGCTCGGGTCCGCCGGACTCGGTGCACATGACGCCGCCGTAGCCGAGCTTGATGATGTCCTCAAGCTCCACGTCCTCACCCTCCTCGCGCAGGGTGTCGAGCACGGTCTTCTGGGCCAGGCCGTGCAGCAGGAGCCGGGTGGAGTCGGCCTTGGGGTCGCAGCCCACGACCATGACCTTGTTGCCCATCTCGGCCAAGCCGGCGACGGTGTTCTGCGTAGTAGTGGACTTGCCGATGCCGCCTTTTCCGTAAACAGCGATCTTGCGCATGGAATGCCTCCTTCACGAATCTGCGCCGTAGGATGCGACGCACTTGTGAAGGCCTTAGGGCAAGGCATGTGCCAACCAAGTAATCTATTGTAATTAAAAGTAAAAATTACGAGCATGCTTTTTGGAGCTTTCGAGATGTCTACAATAATGAAGGCTTCGGGCCGACACTAATGTAGACCTTGTGCTGTCCATCCTGAACGATGCCCGTCCTTTCTCGCTTCCTGGCCTGGAATGCTTCGTGCAGCCTATGGTTCGGGCCGGGCGGGAGTCCCGGTCGCAAACCCAAGGAGAACAGCCATGCTCATCGACTCCACCCTGCGCGAAGGTGAACAGCAGTTCGGCGTGTATTTCGACCGCAGCCACAAGGAAGAGCTCCTGCGGCTGTCCCTGGCCGCCGGGGTCGACGAGGTCGAGGTGGGCGCGGTGGGGCCGAGCCCGGAGCATTGCCGCGAGCTGGAAGGGCTGCTGCTCTACGGGGCCATGCTCAAGGACCGTCGCCAGAGCCTGAGCCTGTGGTGCGCCTGCCGGCCGGCTGATCTGCGCATGGCCGCGGGGCTCTCGCCAGACCGGCTGTGCATGACCGTGCCCGTGTCGGACGCGCACATCCGCCGCAAGCTCGGTCTTGATCGCCAGGCGCTGCTTGGCCATGTGGCGCGCATGCTCGGCTTGGCACGCGAACTGGGCGTGGCCTATGTTTCGCTGGGACTGGAAGACGTATCCCGCGCGGACCTGTCCTTTGCCCTGTCCGTGGCTCGCTTGGCGCAGGACAAGGGCGCGGCGCGCCTGCGCCTGGCAGACACCGTGGGCGTGCTGGCTCCCGCCGAGACGGCCCGGCTCGTGAGCGCTTTTCGTGCGGCCGTGAATCTGCCCCTGGCCCTGCACCTGCACAACGATTTCGGCATGGCCACGGCCAATGCCGTGGAAGGCCTGCGCGCCGGGGCCGACTTCGTGGACGCCAGCGCCCTGGGACTGGGCGAGCGTGCCGGCTTGGCTAGCCTGGAGCAGATCGCCGGCTACCTGACCCTGCGCCTGGGCGCGGAAGGCTATGATCTGGCCACGGTGCGTGAACTGTGCGCCTCAGCGGCCAGGGCCGCGAACATGCCCGTGCCGGCCAATGCGCCCATGGTGGGCGAGCGCATCTTCTGGTGCGAGAGCGGACTGCACGTGGACGGGCTGTACAAGGCCGCCGAGCTGTACGAGCCGTTCGAGCCCTCGCGCGTGGGCCTCAGCCGCAAGCTCGGCGTGGGCAAGAAGAGCGGCCGGGCGGCCGTGGCGCGCAAGTTGGGTGAGCTGGGTTTGGCCGCCTGCGGGGACATGCAAAGCCTCACTGACCGGGTGCGCGCCCTGTCCGCGGCCAAGGGCCGGGTTTTGGAAGACGAGGAACTGTTGGCTTTGGCCAAATAGCCTCAAGTAGCATTCAAAAGAGTAGCGCATTAACCGGAGAGGGGCGCTGCCCCTCTCCGTATTCTACCCCGCCAGGGCCGCCCTTTGATTGAATGGCGTCCTGGACCCCCGAAGTATCTCTCGTTTCCTCATAGTCCCTCGTCTGAAAGACAGTGTGTTAAGGAGATTCCGAACGCCACCCCTGCAAAGCGGCATTCAGATGCCGCGTATGGGCCGGAGTCATGCAAAGGCGACGATCTTCTGCCGAAAAAAACGCTTTAGGTCGCGGACAAGCACTTGCGGCCATGAACGCTGGTGTTGTCGATGGCAAGAGTTTTGCTTTCGATCGTTTGCAGATATAGGCTGCGCCAGAACAGCATCCCACTGCAGACCACAGAGTGTCCACCAGGAGCTTTATGCATATCCAGACAGCTTCCTCCGCGTCTTTCGTCCAAGTCACCCACCGCTACAAAAGCGAAGTTCTCAGGCTCACCGTGCCCAAAGGCGAGACGTTTCTCGTGGGTGACATCTTTCTTCGGGAGGAATACCCGCTGACCAAACTCAAGGGTGTCTTCGGCCACACCGTTGTTCTCGATATCGGGGCCAACGTGGGGCTTTTCGCCATCTATGCCAGACTGAACATCCCCAATTCCACTGTCCACAGCTTCGAGCCTTCAGGGGCTCTGCGCAAAGCCTTTGAGATCAATGCCGCTCCGTTCACGAACATACATCTGCATCCAGTGGCTCTGTCCGACCATGACGGGGAGCAGACTCTGTACTTCAATGCCAACAAGACCGGACAGAGCTCTCTCAAGCCGGGCCATGAGCCAGCCGGCCCGGCGTTAGTCCATGAGACGGTCCGGGTGCGCGATGCGGGCAAGGCCCTGGACGGCCTACAGCTGGATTCCGTGGATATCCTCAAGGTGGACACCGAAGGCTCGGAAATCGAGATCCTGAAAAGCCTTGGGTCCCGCTTGGACCGCGTGAAGCATTTATATCTGGAATACCACAGCCAGGCGGACAGAGAGGAGATCCACGGACTGCTCGCGGACTTCACCCTGCTTGAGCACTTTAAACGCGGGGAGACCGTTGGAATCCTCAAGTACATGAACAGCCGCCTCTAGAGCAGATTGCTTTTAAAACGCCCGCGTAGGCGTAGGCGCAAGTGAATTGCGCCTACGCCTACGCGGCGGCAAGCCATGCCGCACTGCAAGCTTCATAGGCACGATTTCCGGCACGAGTGAGCATCTCCGCGACAAATTGATTGAACCCTGCGAAACGAACCAGGGGCCGCATGCCATGGCATGCGGCCCCTGGAGAGTATGCTCGGGAAATCGAGGCTACTGACGCAGGCCGATGTTGCGGATGACGAAGGCGCCCGGAATCTCGGGAACGGTCGTCAAGGCGAAATCCACCTGCTGGCCGGTGCTGACCGCGCTCAGCAGCAGGGCGAGCTGCTCGCTCTGCAGGCGGGGATACAGGAAACGCGGCTTGGTCGTGTCGTTGGAGAAGAAGGCATACATCCGGTTGGCGCCGGGATCGACAACCACCTTCGTTACCGTGCCCGTGAAGGCCTGGGCCATATTTGGCAACGAAACGGCGATCACCCCCACCATAGCCAAGCAGACCAAAAGCAGTTTCAAAGTCTTCATGACTACCCTCCTAAAAAGTGAATGAACAACATAAATAAAATCTACGAAACCATGGGAGAGCTGTCAAAAGGAAACCATTGTGTGCGACATAATGGCTTTATAAATAACGAAGCAGTGAATAACATGGCTATTCTGAATGTTTTTTCGCATTAGTAATGAATCTGTTTTTCAACATATTTAGTCCCTATTTGAAACACAACAGGCATATATTTGATCCATGGCGGTTATTGTGTGTCACGTTGTCCGGTCTGATTATCTTCTTGTAGCCCCAATGCTTCAGGATGCGCAGCAGCTCTTGCAGCTCAAGCCAGATGCTGTACTGCTCCATCCCCCCGGTGAATTTGACCTTCTTATTTAGCTCGAGGGCCGCTTCGCGCGCGTAGACGTGCCGGAAACCCTGGTAGGTCAAATCGCCTGCCTGCAGTTCCACCGGACCGCTCAAGCGCGGTTTCATGTGTTCGGGCAGCGCGTCGGAGTCGTAGAGCACCGTCCATAGAAACAGAGCATCGGAGCGCTCGGCCGCAAGTTGCAGGAGTTCGGCTGGATTGGTCATGTGGTAGAGCACACCGCAGGCGAAGGTAAGATCGTAGTAGTCGCGAGTCTGGTGCAGGTACTGGATGAAGTCGCCGAGCATGAACGTGATGTGCCTCAGGCCAAGATATTCCTTTATCACCAAGCTCTTGAGGTAATGGATGGAATTGGCCTCCAGGCCCAGCACATTGCGTGCGCCGTGGCGCTCCAGGAGTATGCTGTGCGCGCCTTCCAACGAGCCAAGCTCCAGGACGTTCCTGTTCAGCAGGCTGCCGTAATGGGCCAGGAACCAATCGAAGCGCGAGTCGGTCAACAACTGGGCCTTGCCGAAAGGCTTTACGCCCAGGGGCGAAAGGTCGGTCGTCCAGTTGTTGCGAAATATCTCCAGGCCGTTGGCCAGGCCGGCGCAACGCGTCTCATAAAAAGACCAGGGGGAGAAATCTGTCTGCGACATGTTCGTCCTCATCGATCGCTGTTCGCTGCGTTATCCTGCCAGGGCTTGGATGCGCGGGGAGGGAAGGCCGGCGCATAATCAGCGCCGAGCAGGGACAGGTTGGGGTTGTATGCCGGGTCGTAGGCCAACTCCCGGCTCCATCGGCGAAGCATGTAGTCCAACTCGCGTCGGAAGCGCGAGAAATTTGCGGATGTATGGTCCGAACCGCGGCTGGCTGATTCCAGATGGCGCAGCCGGGCGAATGGCGTAAGCAGGATGCGGTAGCCCAGCTGGCCTAGGCGCAGGCAGAGATCCACATCGTTAAAGGCCACGGGCAGGTTGATTTCATCGAAGCCGCCGCTCTCGATAAAGATCGTGCGGCGCACGAGCATGCAGGCCGCGGTCACTGCGGACACGTTCTGCAAGGTATGCGTGCGCCCGACGTAGCCCACGACATGGGCCGGCAGGCCCTGGAACTGACTCTCGGCCACACCCTCCTTGATGCCCAGGATGAGCCCGCAGTGCTGGATGGTCTCGTCCGGGTAGAGCAGCTTCGCGCCCACAGCGCCTATCTCGGCCCGCAGGCCGTGCCCGGCCATCTCTTCCAGCCAGTCCGGGTGCAGCACGCGCATGTCGTTGTTTAGGAACAGCAGCAACTCGCCTTGTGCCTGGGCCGCCGCCAGGTTGTTCATGGCCGAGTAGTTGAACGGGCCGGAGAAGGGCAGCACGCGCAAGGCCGGATTGTCGCGGCAGTGTTCGTAAAAGTCCAAAAGCTCCGGTTCGTCGCTTTCATGGTCAACAATCAGGATTTCCAGGTTCTTGTAGCTCGTGCGCAGTAAAAGGTCTTCCACCAGGGGCACGAGCAGCTCGGCCTTATTCCGGGTGGGGATGATCACGCTGATCAGAGGCCCGTCGGGCAAGTCGAAGCGCACGCGGTTGATGCACAAGGGCTCGCCGGCAACTGCGCGACCGCGCATCCCAAGGGCTTCGCAGTGTTCGTCCACGGCCCTGCGGCTGGCTTCGATGCAGTACTTCTTGAAGTCCATGTTGAGCGCCGTGGAGCCTTCGATGGCCCGCCAATGGTAGAGCACGAAGGGGATGTGGCGGATTCTGGTCGGCACGGTGAGCCGCGAGGCGCGCAGGAACAGGTCGTAGTCCTGGCTGCCTTCCAGGCCCTCCCGAAAGCCGCCCGTTTCCTGCAGCAGGGTGCGCCGCAGCACGGCCAAGTGGCAGACGTAGTTCTGGGACAAAAGCATGTCCGGATTCCAGTCCGGTTTGAAGTGCGGAGCGAATCTGCGGCCCTGCGCATCGATCTTGTCCTCGTCGCTGTACACGAAGTCCAGCTCGGGATTTCGGTTAAGCTCCTCGGCCACCAGGTACAGGGCATGCTCCGTGAGCAGGTCGTCGTGGTCCAGCAGGGCCACGAACTCGCCGCCAGCCAACTCCAGGGCCGAGTTGGACGAGCGGGAGATGTGTCCGTTCTCCTGCCGGTAATGGACCGTGATGCGGCTGTCCGTGGCCGCATACTCCTCCAGCACCCGGCGCACGTGGGGCTTGGTGGAGGCGTCGTCGGATATGCACAGCTCCCAGCGCGGGTATATCTGCCCGCGCACAGATTCGATGGCCTGGCGCAGATAGTCTTCGGGGGTGTTGTAGACCGGCATGACGATGGAAATACGCGGGCGGTAGGCCATGGTCTCGACGCGCTCGCGCATGGCTTGGCGATCTTCCTCGCTCAGGGTGTCGTGCAGCCGCACCCATTCCCGGTATTTTGCGTCGCTCAGGCCAATTGACTTGGATCCGTTGTGGCGCAGGAGGCCCGAGACGAGGCCCAAGGTCCTTGGGCCAAGCAGCCGGTCGAGAGGGTCCAGCAGAGCTCGCGAGGCGCGCCAGGTCAGGCTGCCGCGCAGAGCGTCAAGTTGATGGCCGAGCTGCTGCACCTCGCTGTTCCTGACGTTGATGAGCCCGTGAGCGGCCAACAGTTCCTGGCGCAGCTTGCGCACAACACCGGACACCACCCCGCGCCCAGTTTCCAGGAAATGCATGCTGATTTCCACTGCGCGCAGGTCGGGTCGGCCCGGATCGAGGATCAGGCGCGGCGCCTGGCTTACGAAGTAGTAGGTCTGCTCCTCGCGGAAGTCGGCATTGTGCTCGAATTTTTTCAGATACAGGCACTCGTCATGGTCGAAAAAGCATTTGATATAGTTGATGCGCACCACGGCCAACTCGTCCACGAGCAGGAGCGAAACCCTTTCGTCCGGCTGCCCGTCCACATCCGGTCCGTAAATCGGCATGCCGGCCGGTTCCATGTTCACACGTCTGGTCACCGCCGCCCTGGTCCCGGCAAGCTCGGCTGCCGAGAGCACATGCATGGTCGGCAAAGTGATCCCGGTATTCACTCGACCACCTCCGGGCAGAGCCAGCTATTTCTGGCCTGATCAAAGAGACGGCACGCCTCGGCGTAAACTTCGTCGTCGTAGCGCAGGAGCTTGCGCAACAGCGGGTGGTCCGGGCCGATGCCCAGTTCCCGCCACGTGCATTTGTAGCTGGCCACGTTTTCGCGCGGCAGGATGGCGGGCTCGCCCCAGCACATGGAGCGCGCCAGCAAGCGCATGGACCGATCGAACTCCTCGTTCAAACCCACGATGTCGAAGGTGCGAAGGGTGGCAAGGGCCTGCTCCAAATGCCCGTCGTCCAGGAGGCAACTGAAGGCGCTGGCCAGATAGCGGGTCTGCACGTTGTCGAACAGGTTGTGACCCATCTCGCCCATGCAGCCTATGAACTCCTCGAAGCTCATGGCGTTCATCATGCGCGCCAGCTCCTGGATGTGGGCGGGGTGCGCCGCGTATTCCCTGGCGTATTCTGGAAGGCCCAGGCGTTTGACCCAGGCGATGTGCGAGAGCAGGTGGCTGGCTGGTTTGCGCAGCAAGGTGAACGTCTTGCAAGCGTCGGCTATGTACCGCCTCCTGCGTGCGACCTCCAGCGTCACATGGCCGGAAACATAGAGCTTGTCCTGCAGGTTGAGCACGTTCATGTCTGGCCGCAGGTGGTAGCTCTCCACATGGCTCACGCAACGCTCCGGAGGATAGTATTGCTGCACCAGGGCATTGACCGAGCTGCCGGCGGTCTTGGCGATGTGCATGAAGAAAAGCTGCTTGGGCCTTTCCTCCGCCTTGCTCTCGTCCATGCCGCGCATGTCGATGCTGCACAGGACATGCGCGGCCCGGCTACCAAGGCCCCGCAGAACGACTCGTCCTGTATCCGGTCGGGCCTTAAGGTCCAGGCGAAAGCCCAAGGCCACATCCTCGGCCAGGCCGAGCTGTTTGTTTAGGGCGGGCCTGTATTGGTTAAGAGTCTGGAAAATGCACTCACCGCTTTCAGTGCGGGCTTCCACGCCTTCGATGTTATCGTTCGGCGACCAGACCCAACCCCGCAGCACCAAAGGCGAATCGTTCGCAAGCACTTCGCCCGTCAGCGGCTTATCGATATAATAGCGCATTCCGGCCGGCACCGTGCCCGGCCTTACCGCCTCCACCCGTATGAGCATCCCTTTCAATCCCCTCTCGGCTTGGACGGCCCAAGGCTCTGCTTTGCGGTTAACGTCCCTTGGCTGCCTTGTTTAAAAGCTGCTGGTATTCCTTTATGCACTCGCGTGTTCCACCCACGAACACGCTGACGCCCTGATCGACGAGCACGGCTCGGTCGCACAGCTCCAGGATGCTTGCCGGGCTGTGCGAGACAACCACGGCGGTCTTGTCCTGGCCGATTTTGTCGCGCAGGGCCGTGGCGGACTTTTTCCTAAAATTTTCGTCGCCTACACCCAGCACCTCATCGATAAGCAGCACGTCCGGCGAGACCTGGAAGGCGATGGAGAAGCCCAGTCTGGCCAGCATGCCCGTGGAGTAGGTGCGCACGGGTTGATCGAAGGCCTCGCCCAGATCGGCGAAGGCTCGAATATCCTCCAGCCGATCGCGCATTTGGGCTTTGGACAATCCGAGCGTCATGCCGGACAGGAAGACGTTCTCCCGCCCCGTGAGGTAGAGCACGAAGCCTGCTTGCAGCGCCAGCAGCGAGCAACTGCAGCCGTGGTTGACCAACTCGCCGCGGTCCGGCTCCGTGAGCCCGGCCAGCAGGCGCAGGAGAGTGCTCTTGCCCACGCCGTTGCGGCCCATGACGCCTAGAGTCTCGCCATGAAAGAGCTCAAAGGAGATGTCCCGCAAGGCCCATTTGCGGCTACGCCCGAAGATTCCGCGCCGCACGGAGTAGCAAAAGCCCACGTTGCGCAGGCTGATGGCCGGCGCGCCATGGGGCGGGACTTCGAGGGGTGCCTGTCCGGCAACGCTGGGTCCGCTGATGGACCCGTCGCTGGATCCGACCGGCGCATGCCGAGAAGAAACGGTTCCTTCCATGCTATAGCCGTTATATGCATCGCGAGTTGATGACAATGATTAGTGCCGTCGGATTGAATGCAAAAAGGCCTCAAGGCGTGACTGGGGCAGGGAATGTGGCCGGAGCAATGAAAAACCCCCTGTAGGCTTACCTGGCAGGGGGCTCATGATCTAGGCTTGATCGTGATTCTTCGAGGATGAAAGGCTTTGGCTTAAGAATTCGCGGGTCTGGGCGTCTACCTGACGGATCGTGTCCGTGTAAGGCTACGCCTGACTTGGATAACCCATGGCATCCGCCGATAAATACGCGGTCCGGGGACTTAGCCCTCCCCCGACGTTCATGCATGAGGCCTTAACGGCGACGGTGCACGTCGATGCCGTACTTCTTGACTTTGTAATGAATGGCGCGACGAGAGATGCCCAGGACGTCGGCGGCATCTTTCTGAACCCAGTTGGACTGCTCCAGGGCGCGAAGGATGGCGCGCTTTTCGCTTTCGTCCAGGGACAGGGCCGTGCCTGCCTCCTGGGCCGCGGCGGCGATGGGCTCATCCATGGGTTCCAGGTGCAGGTCCTCCGGCTGCATGATGCCGCCCGAGGACAGGACCACGCCGGCTTCGATGACGTGCTTGAGTTCGCGCACGTTGCCGGGCCAGGAGTAGTCCATGAGTATCTGCATGGCCTCGTCGGTAATGGTCACGGTGGGCATGCCGTTGGCCTTGGAGAAGGCTTCCACGAAGCGCTGGGTCAGGGCCGGGATGTCCTCCTTGCGCTCGCGAAGCGGGGGCACGACCATGGTGATGACCTTGAGCCGGAAGTAGAGGTCTTCACGGAAGGAACCCTCCTTGACCATGGCCTGCAAGTCGGCATTGGTGGCCGCGAGCACGCGGCAGTCGATGGAGATTTCCTTGGTGTCGCCGATTCGGCGGATGGTGCGTTCCTGCAGGAAGCGCAACAGGCGTGTCTGCATCTCGGAAGAGATGTTGCCTATTTCGTCCAGCAGCAGCGTGCCGCCGCTGGCCTCCTCGATGAGGCCGCGCTTGTCGCGCACGGCGTGGGTGAAGGAACCCTTGACATGGCCGAACAGCTCGCTCTCCAGCAGGCCCGCGGGTGTGGAGCCGCAGTCCACGACCACGAAGGGGCCGCTGGCGCGGTGACTGCGCTCGTGGATGATGCGCGAGACCTTTTCCTTGCCTGTGCCGGATTCGCCGTTGATGAGCACGGTGACGTCCGTGGGGGCGACCTTCTCGATGAGATCGAAGAGGCGCTTCATGGACTGGCTCTTGCCGCCCCACAGTCTGCGATCGACTGGGGCTGGCCCGGGCGCTGGCCTGGCGGACGGCTGGGCGGAAATGCGGACGCTGCCGTTGAGAATGGACCCGACCCTGGCAAGCAGCTCCTCGCCCTCGAAGGGCTTGGTCATGTAGTCCACGGCACCGGTCTTGACCGAGGCCACGGCGTCCGGAATGGTGCCGTAGGCCGTGAGCATGATCACCGGCAGGTTCGGTCGCTCGGTGGCGACCTTTTCCAGCAGGCCCTTGCCGCCCATGCCGGGCATGCGCATGTCGGAAATTACGAGGTCCACAGGGGTTCTTTCGAGCAGCTCAAGGCCCTTTTCGGCCGAGCGCGCAGACAGGGTGGCGTAGCCTCCGGCGCTCAGGCGGGCGTCGAGCACTTCCAGGATCGATTCGTCGTCGTCGACGACGAGGATGGTCCGCTTGGGTGTTGCGGCAGCTCTAGCCATTGTATCCTTACTGGGTGATGAGTTTCTTCTGTCTTTGCTGCATCTCCTGGTGCAGCTCTTCCAGGGCGCGAATCTTTGCGCGCATGTCCTCGTTCTCGTGCTGCGCCTGATCGAGCTGGCGAGCCAGCTCCTCGGCCTGCAGCTCCAGGGAGTTCATGTCCTGCGCCTTGCCGTTCAGGAACGACTTGGCGCTCGCCGAACCCAGACGGGACAGCAGGGGGTCGAACAAGCGCGGATCGGGGCAGGATTCGGAAGTCGGCCAGCCCGAAGACCAACCTGCCCACATGTCCATGGCCTGGCGGAGATCCTCACGGCTTCTGGCAGCGCCCAGCTTGGCCACAGCCTGTCCGTAGCGGGCCCGGCCTGCAAGCTCCATATCCTGGGTGGCGACGAAAGTGTCGTTGAACAGGCTGGCGGCTCGTTCGTACTTGCCGGCCCCGAGGGCTTCCACGGCCTGGGCATAGCTCGCGAGTTCCTTTTTCGTGGCCTTTGATCCGCCTTTCTCCCAGCGCAGGCCAGGGAAGATGCTTCCGCCGAACCCGCATCCCGTGAGTGTCACCAAGGATACGAGGATCAGGCAAAGAGCAAGCGCGCCAAGCGCGCGGCCATGGAACCAACCCCGCATGAGCTGAACCTTACCCGCTTCCCTAAACACTGGGAAGTGAAAAACAGAAGCTGCTGCCTTGACCAGGGAAGCTTTCCAGCCACATGTCCCCGCCGTGGGCGTCCACGATGCGCTTGGAGATGGACAGCCCCAGCCCCGCGCCGTCCACGCTGTTGCGCACGCCCTTGGCCCGGTAATACTTGCGGAACACGAAAGGCTGCTCCTCCACGGGGATGCCTGGCCCCTGGTCGGTCACGCAAAAGATCACTCGCTGCCCAGGCTCGTCGCTCTTTAGGCGCACCATGACCACGGAGCGAGCCGGCGAGAACTTGAGCGCATTGCCGATGAGGTTCAGGAGCACCTGGCGCACGTTCTCCGTGTCGGCCTTGACCTGGGGCAGGCGATCCGGCGAGTCCACGAGGATGACTATGCCCTTGGCCTCGGCCGTGGGCTGCATGCGTTCGCTGGTTTCGGCGGTCAGGGCTCCGGGGTCGGCGGGCTGCAGGTCCAGGACCATGTCGCGGGCTTCCAGGCTGGAGACGTTCATGAGCCGGGTCAACAGACTGGACAGCCGATTGACCTCCTTGCCGGATATCTCCAGGAACTTGCGCTGTTTTTCATTGATATCGCCCAGCACTCCGCCCTTCACGAGGTTCACGGCCTCGCGGATGCTCGTGAGCGGTGTGCGTATCTCATGGCTTAGCATGGAGATGAAGTCCGAGCGCATCTGCTCCTCATGCCGCAGCTGGTCGGTCATGCGGTTGAAGGCTTGGGCCAGTTCGCCCAGTTCGTCGCTGGTCAGCACGCGGATGGGCTCCAACCTTCCTTCGCGGCCCAGGCGGCGGATGCCGCGCTTGAGTTCGCTTAGGCCGCGGCCCAGCAGGAAGGCGATGAGCAGACTGCCGGCTATGCCGATGGCCAGGGAGGCGGTCAGGCCCAGGAAGCCTGTGCGCTCGGCCCTGCGGGCCTTGTCGTACAGGCGCATGATGCCCGACTCCATCTGCTTGCGGTTGGTGACGCGGGCCTGGGCCAGGATTTCCAGCCATTTGTTCACGGCGTCGTCGGGCAGGAAGTCCGGCGGTCCGGTGGGCGCGGCAGGGTCGCCCTGCAGGGCTTGGCCTTGGGTGACCGGCGCGGGTGAGTATCCGGGCCGAATAAGTGATTCAGATTCCGTTACGGGAGCCTGCCCGGCCAAGGCTTGGCCGTTTTCGTCCACACGTTCTTCCCAGCCCTCGGGCAGATAGGATTGCAGGCTCGCGTACAGTGTGTCCCATGGTTCGGGAATGTCAGGGTATAGTCGGAGCATCTCCCGCAGGCGGTCCTGGTATTCGCTAAGAGTCCGGAAGTAGGCCTGGCGGTGCTCGGCGGTGCCCAGAATCTCGAAGCGCCGCTTGTTCTCCAGCAGGGTGATGAGCTGCTGGGCCATGATCTCGGAATTCTCCACCACCTTGTAATGGACTCCGATAATGTTGCTGGAGAGCGTCTCGATTTCCTTGATGCGGCCCATGAGCGCGGCGGTGATGGCGTAGAAGATGGCGATGAGCAGCACGCACCAGGCAAGCAGCTTGGTGGTGATGCTGAAGCGCGGGGAGAAGCGTTTGCTGGGCATGGACTCCATCCGGTGGGCTCCGTGGGGCTGGCGGTCGCGCCGCCCGGAGCGAACGGCGCAGGGCTTGATGCGCCCGCACTGCAAGAATCGAACAAATACGAGTGCAAATAGCCAGACGGCGGGTTTCCAGTGGTTTAAGACACCCGGGCACCAGGTCGGAATGTCGGCCATGGGCAAAAAATGAATCCGACCTGCGGTTTTCGTATTTAGTTGTTTTAGGCCAGGAGTCAAATCGTGAGTTCGTCATGCTTTGTCCGTCCGCCTTGCCTCGACCGATCCACCATGCCATAGTTCAGGCTGGTGTTTCATGATTCCGGTCGACGAGCCGTGGCTGGAGAAGCGGATACAAGCGGAGGCGGCTTCATGAACAAGAGTGTGGACCTGTTCATCATCGGCGCTGGCGTGGCCGGCGGGGCCGTGGCCAAGGTGGCCCGCAGAGCGGGCTGGAGCGTGGCCATGGCCGAGGTCGACGGCCTGGGCGGCACCTGCCCCCTGCGCGGCTGCGAACCGAAAAAAGTCCTGTGGCAGGCGGCGGAGACCATCTGGCGCGCGGCCGGGGCGCGAAAGAACAGCCTCATCGATACGCAGCCGCGCATCGACTGGCCCGCGCTCATGCGCTTCAAGCGCAGCTTCACCGAGCCCGTGGACGCGAGCGTGGAGCAGTCGCTGCACGATCTGGGCGTGGACGTGGTGCGCGGCCAGGCCGAATTCCTGGCCGAGGACCGCCTGACCGTCGGCGACAGGGAGTTCCAGGCGTCGCACATTTTCATCGGCACGGGCGCAACGCCCATGCGCCTGCCCTTCGAGGGCGCGCAACTCGTGACCACCAGCGACGGGTTCCTGGAGTTGGACGAACTGCCGGGCAGCATCGTGTTCATCGGCGGAGGCTACATTTCCTTCGAGTTCGCGCACATCGCCGCGCGTTGCGGCGTTTTCTGCAAGATCATCCAGCGCGGCGAACGGGCCCTCAAGCTCTTCGACCGGGACATGGCCGAGCTTGTCGTGGCCGCCACGCGCGACCTGGGCGTGGAGGTCGTCATTGGCGAGGAGGTCACCGACGTGCAGCGCGAGGGCGACCGGCTGCGCGTGCACGTCGGCCCGGAGCGCCGCAGGCTGTGCGACTGCGAGATGGTCGTGCACGGCGCGGGCCGCGCGCCGAATCTTGATGGGCTGAACCTGGACAGGGCCGGCGTGGAGCGCGCCAAACGCGGGGTGAGGGTGGACGCGCATTTCCGCAGCGTGTCCAACCCGAGGGTCTGGTCCGCCGGCGACTGCGCGGACACGCCCTTCCAGCTCACACCCGTGGCCGACATGGAGGCCTGGACCGCGGCCCAGAACATGGTCCACGGCAAGGAGATCACGGTGGACTACTCGGCCGTGCCCAGCGTGACCTTCACCCTGCCGCCCCTGGCCAGCGTGGGCCTGACCGAGGAACAGGCCCGAAAGAAGGGCCTGGAGATGGACGTCTTTTCGGGCGACATGAGCGGCTGGAGCTCCTCGCGCCGGGTGGGAGTGGGGCGCGCGGGCTACAAGCTGCTCGTGGACAAGTCAACCGACCGTATCCTTGGCGCGCACCTGTTCGGGCATAAGGCCGAGGAGGTGATCAACGCCCTGGCCCTGGCCATGGGTAACGGCCTGACCGCCAGGCAGCTCAAGACTTTTCCGCTCGCCTATCCCACGGGGATCTATGAGCTGCGCTACATGCTCTGAGTTGCTGTCACGGGCCGAGTATGCCGGGGTTGCCAGCGGTGGTGTTTTGCCTAATAATATAAGTTAAGTAGAAATACCCACAGCAAAGGGCCGAGAGGCACCCCAAGAAAACACCCGTGGAAAAAGAGGCACCCGTGGAAAAGCACCTGCTCGTAACCATAAGCGAAGAGAAGAGCGCCCTGTACGGAGTCCGTTTCGTGGGTCGCTTCTTCACCAATGCCGAGAATCTGCGCCTGACCCTGTTCGCCTCCGCGCCTCAGGCCCCGGACGTCATGGGCACCGGCCTGGGCTACGAGGGCAAGCTGCGCGCCGAGGAATACGACGAGCTGGCCCGCCGCCGCAGCCAGGAGGCCGTGGATCGCGCCCGCAACCTGTTGCGCGAGCGCGGATTCCCTAGCGAATCCCTGGAAGGCAAGATTGCCTCGCGCCGCTTCTCCAAGGTCATGGACATCGTGCAGGAGGCCGAGGCCGGCATGTACGACGCCGTGGTCCTGGGCAGGCGCGGCCTGGGCCGCCTGGAGGAAGCCCTGGAGCAGAGCGTGACCCAGGGGCTTGTGCAGGAGAGCATGACCATCCCTCTGTGGATCTGCCGCATGCCCGAAATAAACCGCAAGAACGTGCTGGCCTGCGTGGACGGCTCCGTGCCGGCCTACCAGGCCGTGGATCACGCCTCGTTCATGCTGGCCGACGAGCCCGGCCACGACCTGACCCTGCTCAAGGTCAACGCAGCCGGCGAGGATGCAGAGAATGAAACGGTCTTCGCCAAATGCCTGGAGATTTGCAAGGACAACGGCCTTGACGCGTCGCGCGTGTCCACGCTGGTCATTCACGACACGTCAGCGGCCCAGGCCATCCTGGCCGAAGTGGAGCGCGGCCGCTACGCCGCCGTGGCCGTGGGGCATTCGGGCCGCAGCCGCAGGCTCATGAGCCGCTTCCTGTTCGGCTCCGTGAGCATGACGCTCCTGCGCCAGCTCATGGGCGCGGCCCTGTGGGTTTGTAGATAAGAGGGGCGCGGCCCCCCTGGACCCCATCTCTTGGGGGGGGTGGGGTGCGCTTCGCGCCAGTCGAATGTCGGGCTTTAATAGTAGCTCGTGGCTAAATGCCGGGCCTTGCCGGCATTTAGCCACGTATCGCGAGGTCCAGGGGGATCATCCCCCTGGCCGGGTTCCCAAAGGGGCGGGCCCCTTTGGCCGCCGGAGGCCTCTTGTCGGGATAGGCCAAAACTAGGAGTCGCATGCCTTACGTCGGGACGATACGTGAAGTGCGCGGGAGCGTCGTGGACGTGTTCTTTCCGGGCGAGATCCCGCCCATGCTGTCCGTGCTGCGTTGCGGCGAGGACCAGTCGGTCGTCCTGGAGGTGGCCGTGCACGTGAACGAGCGCACGGCCAGGGCTATAGCCCTCACGCCCACACAAGGCTTGGCGCGCGGGGACACGGCCAGGGGCGACGGCTCGACCCTTACGGCGCCCGTGGGCAGGAACGTGCTCGGGCGCATGTTCAACGTATTCGGCGAACCCATCGACAATCAGCCGCCGCCCACGGACGTGGTCCGGCGCTCCATACATCGCGCGCCCCTGCCTCTGTCCGAACGCACTCCCGGCGAGGAGATCTTCCTCACTGGCATCAAGGCCATCGACCTGCTGACGCCCCTGGAGCGCGGCGGCAAGGCCGGCCTGTTCGGCGGCGCGGGCGTGGGTAAGACCGTGCTCATAACCGAGCTGATCCATAACATGGCCGGCAAGTATTCGGGCGTCAGCTTCTTCGCCGGCATCGGCGAGCGCATCCGCGAGGGCCAGGAGCTGTACCAGGAGATGATCGACACCGGCGTGCTCAAGAACACGGTGCTCGTCTTCGGGCAGATGGACGAGCCGCCCGGCAGCCGTTTCCGGGTAGGCCACACGGCCCTGACCATGGCCGAGTTCTTCCGCGACGACCTGGGCCAGGACGTGCTGTTGCTCATCGACAACATCTTCCGTTTCATCCAGGCCGGCAGCGAGCTGTCCACGCTGCTCGGCAGGCTGCCTTCGCGGCTCGGCTACCAGCCGACCATGGGCAACGAGCTTTCCCAACTGGAGGAGCGCATCTCCAGTTCCAGAAACGGAGCCATCACCTCCATCCAAGCCGTGTACGTGCCGGCCGACGACCTGACCGACCCCTCGGCGGTGCACACCTTCTCGCATCTGTCCGCGTCCATCGTGCTCTCGCGCAAGCGGGCCAGCCAGAGCCTCTACCCGGCCGTGGACCCGCTGCAGTCCACGTCCATGATGCTCACCCCGCGCATCGTGGGCGAGCGGCACTACACGACGGCCATGGAGGTGCGCCGCACCCTGGCCGGCTACGAGGAACTCAAGGACATCATCTCCATGCTCGGTATGGAGGAGCTGTCCCGCGAGGACCGCAAGACCGTGGAGCGCGCCCGGCGGCTGGAGCGCTACCTGACCCAACCGTTCTTTACCACCGAGGCCTTCACGGGCATGGAAGGCAAGCTCGTGGAGCTGGAGCAGGCCATCGAGGACAGCGAGCGCATCCTGAACGACGAGTTCGCCGAGGTCTCGGAGTCGGACCTGTACATGGTCGGCTCGGCCCAGGAGGCCTGGGACAGGCACCGGCAGGCTCAGAACCAAACCCAAGCCCAGGGCGAGGCCCGGCAAAGCTCCGGCGGGAACAGGGAGGGGAAACGTGAGGCTTAGGATCAGCCTGCCATCGCGCATCTTCCTGGACGCCGACGTGCAAAAGGTCGTGGCCGAGAGCCCGGCCGGCTCCTTCGGATTGCTGCCCAGGCACATCGACATGGCCACGGCCCTTGTGCCGGGCATTCTGGCCTACACGGACGAGGCGGGCCGGGAGCAGCACTTGGCCGTGTCCGAGGGCATCCTGGTCAAGAAGGCCGACGAGGTGCTCGTGTCCGTGCGCACCGCCGTAAGCGGTCAGCTCGGTGAGTTGCGTGACGAGGTGCGCAGGTTCACGCAGGAGCTGGGCGAGCGCGAGCAGACGACCCGCACGGCCGTGGCCCACATGGAGGCCGATTTCGTGCGGCGCTTCCTGGAGTTCCAGCATGGTTGAGCAGGACGGGCATGGTCGGCGCAACGATCTAGAGCGGCGCATCTCCGAGAAGGAGCGGCGCAAGGTCCGTGAGCGGGCCAAGCGCACGAGCGGCGAGGTCTGGTTCGGCCTGGGCGCTTTCGGCATCGTGGGCTGGTCCGTGGCCGTGCCGGCGCTCCTCTGCACATTTCTTGGCGCGTGGCTCGACGCGCGCTATCCGCAGCCGTTCTCCTGGACCCTGACCGGCCTGGTCGTGGGTATCACTTTCGGCTGCTTCAACGCCTGGTTCTGGCTCAACCGGGAGCGCGAGGACATCCTCAAGCACCGGGAGATGCCCCAAGATAAAGACAAGAACGAGAAGGAAGGGCCGTTGTGAGCATCGCAAAAACCGTGGAGTTCGGGATCGGGGACATGGTGCGCACGGCCGACATCATGATCCTCGCGGGCGCATTGGCCTGGGGCGTGCTGCTCTGCCTGCTCTTCTACGGCGGCCTGTGGCTTACCTTGCGTTCCCTGGGCGGCAAGGGGCGGCCCAGGCGCTTCCTGTGGCTGAGCTTCCTGGCGCGCCTGGGTCTCACGGCCGCGGGCTTCTGGGCCGTGCTCCAGCTCGGCCTGCCGGCCATGGCCGCGGCCCTGCTCTCCTTCAGCCTGCTGCGGCTGTGGCTCGTGCCCGCCCTGGGCCGGTCGCTGCCACGCGAGAAACGGAGCTGAGCATGGAGATCACCCCGGACGCATACATCTACTGGCGGCACGGCTTCGCCAAGCTGAACCTGACCATCGTCACCACCTGGGGCATCATGCTCCTGCTGTCGCTGGTCTCCTGGCTGGCCACGCGCAGGCTGAGCACCGGGCCGGACATCGGCCGCTGGCAGAACGCCATGGAGGCCGTGGTCTCGCTCATCGAGCGCCAGACCTCGGATATCATGCAGCGCAAGGACGCGCACCGCTTCATGGCCTTTTTGGGCACCATCTTCCTGTTCGTTGCCACGAGCAACCTGCTGACCATATTCCCGCGCTACGAAGCGCCCACGGGCTCGCTGTCCACGACCACGGCCCTGGCCATCTGCGTGTTCGTGGCCGTGCCTGCCTGGGGCATCCAGGAGCTGGGGCTGGGCCGGTACCTCAAGAGCTACCTCGCGCCCAATCCGGTCATGCTGCCCTTCAACGTCATCAGCGAGCTGTCGCGCACCATCGCCTTGGCCGTGCGCCTGTTCGGCAACATCATGAGCGGCTCGCTCATCGTGGCTATCCTGCTCTCGGTGGTGCCCATCATATTTCCGGTGCTCATAACCATCCTGGGCCTGCTCACGGGCATGGTCCAGGCCTACATCTTCTTCGTACTCGCGGCCGTATACGTGGCCGCCGGCATGCGCGCCATGGGGCCGGGCAAGAAGAAAGCGCAACAACAGGACAAGGAGGAAGACCTGCATGGATAGTCTTACCTGGATCGGACTGGCGTCCATCGTCGTCGCCGGACTGACCATTGGAATCGGCGCTATCGGGCCGGCCATCGGCGAGGGCCTTGCCGTGTCCTCGGCCCTGAGCGCCATGGCCCAGCAGCCCGACGAGACCAGCTCCATCACCCGGACGCTGTTCGTGGGCCTGGCCATGATCGAGTCCACGGCGATCTACTGCCTGGTGGTGGCGATGATCCTCATCTTCGCCAACCCGTTCTGGAACTATTTCATCCAGCAGGCCGCGCAACAGGCCGGGGGCGGAGGCTAGACCGTGCTTATCGACTGGTTCACCGTCGGAGCGCAGATCATCAACTTCCTGATCCTGATCTGGCTGCTCAAGAGACTCCTCTACGGGCCCATCCTGCGCGCCATGCACGAGCGGGAAGAGCGCGTGCGCAGCCGCCTGGAGGACGCCAGGAATACCCGGCGCGAAGCCGAGGAAGAGCTCCAGCGACTCCAGTCCGAGCGCCAGGAGCTTGAGCGCGCGCGCGACGAACACATGGTCCAGGCCCGCCGGGAGATCAAGGAGTGGAAGGACGAGGCCATGGACAAGGCCCACGCCGAGGTGGAGGAGAAGCGCGCATCCTGGCAGCAGGCCGTGCGGCAGGAGCGCGAGCGTGAGCTGGAGAAGATGCGCAAGCGCATCGTGGGCCAGGTGCTGACCGTGTCCAGGAGGGCCCTGGCTGATCTGGCCGACGAATCGCTGGAGCGCAAGGCCGCGGACAAGTTCCTGTCCGAGTTGCGCCGGCGCAAGGCCGAGGATGGCGACGGCTTCGTCCATGCGGGCGCGGTGACCCTGCGCATCGGCGGGCAGGTTTCCGAGGAGACCGGGCAGAGGCTGCGCCGGGAGCTGCATGAGGTCTTTCCCGAAGCCAGGAATATCGAAGTTTCGCGGGACACGGACATGGGCCTGGGTCTGACGGTCGTGGCCGGGGACCGCAAGTGGGACTGGACCCTGCACGGCTATCTGCGTGATCTGGAACAGGAGATCTTTGCCGTGGGCGCGGGCGAAACTGACAACAAAGCTAACAGTGGCGGTGGCTTCCAGACCGAGGCCGGAGGCGCGGGATGAGCGATACCTTGCTGTCCGCCCTCGACGAAGCTCTGGGCTCTGTGGATCAGGCCCTGGAGCGTTACGCGCCCGGAGCCCGGCATCTGGAGGTCGGCCGAATTATCCAGGTCGGCGCGGGCGTGGCCTGGGCCGAGGGGTTGGGCAGCGTGCGTTATGAAGAGCTGCTGACCATCGGCAAGAATATCACGGGCGTGGCCATGGAGATCCTGGCGGACCGCGTGGGCATCGCTTTGCTCAACGAGCCCAAGTCCCCGAGCGCGGGCATGGAGGTGGTTCGCACCAATCAGGTGCTGAACGTGCCCGTGGGCCGCGAGCTCTTCGGTCGCGTCATCGACCCCTTGGGCAATCCCCGCGACGGCAAGGGCCCCGTGCGCGAGGAGGACCGCTGGCCCATCCACCAGACCGCGCCGGCTATCATGGATCGCGCGCCCGTGTCCCGGCCGCTGCTCACGGGACTCAAGGTCATCGACGCGCTCATCCCCATAGGCCGAGGCCAGCGCGAGCTGATCCTGGGCGACCGCCAGACCGGCAAGACGGCCATCGCCGTGGACGCCATCATCAATCAGCGGGGCAAGAACGTCCTGTGCGTGTACTGCTCCATAGGCCAGCGCAGCTCCAGCCTGGCGCGCGTGGTGGCCGAACTGCATCGCCACGACGCCCTGGACTACACGGCCGTGGTCGTGGTGGATGGCGAGGACCCGCCCGGCCTCAAGTATGTGGCGCCCTACGCCGCGACATCCATCGCCGAGTACTTCCGCAACCAGGGCCGCGACGTGCTCATCGTCTACGACGACTTGACCCAGCACGCGCGCGCCTACCGCCAGTTATCCTTGCTGCTGCGCCGGCCGCCGGGCCGCGAAGCCTATCCCGGCGACATCTTCTTCATCCACTCGCGGCTGCTGGAGCGCGCCACGCACCTCAAGCCCGAGCTGGGCGGGGGCAGTCTGACGGCCCTGCCCATCATCGAAACCGAGGCCCAGAACATCTCGGCCTATATCCCCACCAATCTCATCTCCATCACCGACGGCCAGATCTACGTCTCGCCCGACCTGTTCATCAAATCCATCCTGCCGGCCGTGGACGTGGGCATGTCCGTGTCGCGCGTGGGCGGTAAGTCCCAGTTGCCGGGCTACCGCAAGGTCAGCGGCCAGTTGCGGCTCTCCTATACCCAGTACCAGGAGCTGGAGACCTTCGCCCGTTTCGGCACGCGCCTGGAGGAGCGCACGCGCAAGCGGTTGGAGCACGGCCGTCGGGTGCGCGAGGTCCTCAAGCAGAGTCAGTTCAACCCGCTCTCGGCCGGCGAGCAGGTGGCCGTGCTCTTCGCGGTCTCGGAAGGGTTGCTGGACGAGTTGCCCGTGGACAGGATCAGGCAGGCTCAGGAGCGCATCATCGACAGCGCCAGGCAGCGCTGGCCCAACATGGACGAAGACATCGCCGGGGCAGCCAAGAGCGCGCCCGTGTGGGACGAGCTGCGCGAGCACCTGCGCACGGCCCTGGAGGGGTTGGCGCGGCCATGACCATCCAGGCCCTGGAGCGCAAGATCAAGACCGCCACGGAGCTGCTCTCGGTAGTCAAGACCATGAAGGCCATGGCCTCTGTGAACATCCGCACCTACGAGCGGGCCGTGGAGTCACTGGCGGAATACGGCCGCACAATTAATCTGGCCTGGCTCGTGTTCTTCCTGCGCGCGGGCGGCTTTCCGTTGGTGGAGGCCAAGGGCCCGGCCGTGGTGCTGGCCATCGGCTCGGATCAGGGCATGTGCGGCCAGTTCAACGAGGTAATCCTGCAGGAGATCGAGCGGCGCGAGCCGGACCTGCGCAAGGACGGCGAGGACGTTAGCTACTGGGTCTCGGGGGAACGCGTGCTTGGCGGGCTCGTGGATTCCGGCCGGGACGTGCGGATGCACTTCCAGTTGCCGGGCAGCCTTTCGGCCGTGGACACGGAGGTCATGGCCATCATCGAGCACATGGACCGCCAGCGGCGGGAGCAGGGCATACTGCGTTTCTACCTGCTCAACAACCGGCCCGCCAAGGGCTCGGTCTATGAGCCGCGCCTGCGCAAGCTCCTGCCCCTGGACCAGGAGTGGGCGGCTCGCTTCGAGCAGCGCACCTGGCCCGAGCGCTCGCTGCCGCAAATCAACATGGCCCCCAAGGACTTCTTCGGCCACCTCTTTTCACAGTATCTGTTCATCTCCCTCTACCGCGCCTTCGGCCAATCCTTGGCCAGCGAGAACGCGGCCAGGCTCAGCTCCATGCAGTCCGCCGAAAAGAACATCGACGAGATGAAGGACCGGCTGACCATGGAGTATCGCCAGGCGCGCCAAACCCAGATCACCGGCGAGCTCATGGACGTGGTCTCGGGCTTCGAGGCCCTGCGGGATCGCGACGAAAGCTAGACGACAAAATACACGCCGATGATTCGACGTGATTTATAACCGTGCGTTCTTGTAAATAATTCCGAACCTGCTCTAATCGGCCATGAAAGGCGGCGTTCGCGCCATCTACAGCCGCATGGGGGCGGCTGGGGAGGTTTTTTAGCGCTTGCTGACGGGGCCGTGGGGTCCGTCGCATCGGGCATGTCCTGCTCGCATCATGCGCCAGGCGTAGGAGGCCTGCGCAGGAAGCAACATGCGCATGCCGGGTGACAACGACCGGGGGAGATCCGTGGGCAGAGTACTCATCATCGACGACGACGCGCTGTTCAGTCTTGCCCTTGGCGAGCTGATTCGCCAGGAGGGCCATGAGGCGGCGGAAGCCAGGACATTGGCCCAGGGCATGGAGGAGGTGCGCAAGTCGGACTTCGACCTCATCATCCTGGATGTGCAGCTCCCTGACGGCAACGGCCTGGATCTGCTGCCCAAGCTCAAGAGCCTGGCTTACGGCCCTGAGGTCACCATCATCACCTCCTCGTGCAGCAACGACGGCGCGGAGCTGGCCATCCAGAACGGTGCCTGGGACTATATAGAGAAGACCGACACGCCCCAAAGTCTGCGATTATCCTTTCTGCGTGCCCTGGACTACCAGGAGCGCAAGCTTTCCGCGCTGCCCTGCCTCCGCGAGGGCATCATCGGCTCCAACCCCAAGATACTGGAATGCGTCAACAGCATGGCCAGGGCCGCGCGTAGCGGAGCCAACGTGCTCATCTACGGCGAAACCGGCACGGGCAAGGAGCTCTTCGCCAGGGCAGTGCACGCCAACAGCCCCAGGTCTTCGGGGCCGTTCGTGATCGTGGATTGCGCCTCCATCCAGGAGAGCATCATGGCCAGCGAGCTGTTCGGCCACCGCAAAGGCGCTTTCACCGGCGCGACCATGGACAAGCCCGGTCTGGTGCTGAGGGCCGACGGCGGCACGCTCTTCCTGGACGAGGTCAGCGAGTTGGCCATGGACATGCAGAAAAGCTTCCTGCGCGTGCTGGAAACGCGCAGCTTCCGCCCCGTGGGCGACGACCGCGAGGTGTCCAGCGACTTCCGGCTGGTCTGCGCCTGCAACAAGGATCTGCAGGAGCTGGTGGCCAAGGGCCGCTTCCGCGAGGATCTCTATTACCGCATCAAGTCGGCCCTGCTGGTCCTGCCGCCTCTACGTGAGCGTGCGGACGACCTGCCCCAGCTGGTCGACTGCCTCATGACGCGCGTCTGCCGCAAGAACAACCTGCCGCAGAAGATCGTCTCGCCCGAGCTGCTCAGGCTCCTTTCGCGCCATTCCTGGCCCGGCAACATCCGCGAATTGGCCAATGTGGTGGAGGCCCTGGTGGCCTCTGCGCCCATGGAAGAGATTCTTTTCCCGCCCCATCTGCCCAGGGATCTGCGCTTGCAGTTCGTGATTTCGGGTAACGGCAAGGGCGAGCAGATCGAGCGGACGATCAAGGTCCGGGCTGACTCGACGGGCGAGGTCACGGCCTGGAGTGAATACCGCAAGCGCGGCCTGGAAAATCTTGAAGAACGCTATCTGTCCAGTCTCATGAACGCATCGGGCGGTGATTTCCGACAAGCCTTGACTCTCTCCGGCCTGAGCCAAGCCCGCCTCTACAGCCTGCTGCGCAAGCACAACGTGCGCTGATCCGCTGCGCATTCTCTTTTCACTTCCCAGCCGCATCTTGGCCTGATTGGGCTTTCGCCGGCTATCGCGCATCCCGCATCCGACATCTCCCTGAATTCCTTCATGTCCGACAGAGTCGTTCTTCCGAACAGCCCATGGCGTGTAGGAGGATTCTTCATTCTTGAGAAGCCGTTCTTGCTGCCCGATAAAGCAGCCAGTCACGTCTGCCGAGTCCATGCAAATATCCTGTAATAACAATAAATTATACACGAGTTAAAAGTGGCAAGGGCTTTGTAATGGGAGAGACAAACGCGCCAGGGCGCGAGCAGATAGGCGAGGAGACTGACGAGAAGAAGGAAGGGGCTCGACGGGGTCGGAAAAGGCTGGCCCTGAAGGAGGGCCGAAGACGGATACGCCCGATGGGGATCGGCGCAGCCGCTGATGCTCGAATTGTAGGGTTGGGTGTTGCACGGCTCCAAAGCCGCATGGGGAGGAATGAGTGTTCGAGGTGAACGTCATCGAGGACCTGGAAGGCGTGTCCGCGCTTGCCCACGAGTGGGGGAACCTCGTGGGCGAGTCCGTCGTCGATCAGGTGTACGGCGCGCCCTGGGTCTTTTCCAGGCCCGAGTGGCATCTGCCCTGGATGGAGGCCCGGGCCTCCTCTTGCCGGCCCATGGTCGCCACGGCACGCACCGAAGGGCGGCTGGCGGGCTTGCTGCCCATGTCTCGCACTCGCGGCCGCAGCGTGGACTTTTTCTCTACCTATCTTGAGCCCATGACGGGCTATTGCGCGGACTACCAAGTGCCGATCCTGGCCAAGGGCCGCGAGTCAGCCTTGGAGCCCATGCTTGCAGCGCTCTTCGAGCGGGCCTCGGGCCAGGTGCTGGTCTGGAGGAACCTGCCGCTAACGCATCCGGCCGCACAGACCGTGCAGCGCTATATCTCGGCGCGCGGCTGGCCCATGGTCGCGAAAGAAAGCGTCTGCCCCTATCTGCGCCTGCCCGACAGTTACGCAAAGGCCGAGGAGCTTTGGAGCGCCAAGCTGCGCCAGGACATTCGCAGGCGCAGGCGCCAGCTCGACGGTCGCCTGTCCCTGGAGGTGATCGAAAGGCGGCAGGACGTATCCGGCTGGCTGGAGGAGCTGTTCGCCACCCACCGAAACAAATGGCATGCCGAGTCGCAACCCAGCGAGTTCGCGAACCTTTCCCACCAGAAATACTACCGGGGCATGGCGCGATCGTTGTGGGGCAAGGGTCTGCACCTGTCCAGCCTGTGCATCGATGGACGGCGCGTATCCTACCACTTGGGTTTCCTCTCGGAGGGCTGGCTCTATTACTACAAGACAGCCTACCACAAGGAATACTCCTATATGTCGCCCACCAAGCTGCACGTGAGCATGCTCATGGAGCTGGGCTGTGCGAGCGGCTGGCAGGGCTTCGACTTTCTGCAGGGCGACGAACCCTACAAGCTCAGTTGGACGAAGCAGCACATTCGCTGTCTGAACCTGGTGGCCGGCGTGGGCGGCGGCGGCCTCAAGTTTTCCTGGCACGCGTATTGGCGCGGCCAAGCCAAAGCGACCTTGGGCTCCGCGGTGAATACCCTCAAGCGCATGAGGCAAAGGAGGGTAGCATGAGCCCGCTCGCGCCCACACTCAAGACCACGATGCTGGCGGGGATCAACATGGCCATGCGCCTGTGCGGCACGCCGCAAGGCTACGCCATTCTGTACTACCACCGCCTGACCACCGACTGGATGGACTGCCGGCTCCTGCCGAGCCTTTACACCCATGTGGGGCGCATGCGCGAACAGTTGCTCGGCCTGCGCCGCCATGCCGAGGTCATCAGCCTGGCCGAGTTGCACGAGCGGATGAGCCAGGGGCACGAACCTCGCGGACTGTGCGTATCCGTGACCTTCGACGACGGCTATGCCGACAACCTGCGTCTGGGGCTGCCTGTGCTGCGCGACACAGGCGTCCCTGCCACGCTGTTCGTATCCACGGGCTTCGTGGACGATCCGGCGATCGTGCCCTGGTGGGACATGAACTTCCAGGCGGCTCGGGCTGCCGTGGCAAGCATGGTTCGTTTTCGGGACAACGGCTTTTCCTGGTGTTTCGACACGCGCTCCCTGCGTGGGCGGCACAGGCTGCTGTGGGCCATGAACGCCGTGACCTTGCGGCGCTGCATGGAGAACGGCGGACGGGCCAGCTCCGTGGCCGAGGAGCTTTTCCCGGAAATGGCACGTCCGGAGCGCAACGGATTCAGCACCTGGGACGAGCTGCGCCGAGCCAGCGATGATGGTCTGCTGACCATCGGCTCGCACACCGTGAATCATCCAGTGCTCTCGGCTTGTGCGGACTGGGGCAGCGTGGAGCTTGCGGCCTCCAAGGCGCGTCTCGAATCCGAGCTGCAGAGTCCCGTGACCTTGTTCGCCTATCCTTTCGGAGGCCCGGCGCACATCCCGGGCGACGTCGAGGAACAGTTGGCCCGCCAGGGTTTCCGGTTGGCCGTGACCACGACCCCGGGCCTCAACCACTGCGCCTCGGACCGCTATCGGCTGCAGCGGGTTTCGGTGCATGGCAACGACGATGTGGGGAGTTTGCTGGCCAAGATCAAATCCGCGGCATTGCGCGACCACGCGCGCAGGTTGTTGCCCGAGGCCATGGAGATGTTCGAGGCAGGCAGGAGGAGAAGAACATGTTGAAATACGGAGGAAACGGCATGCGTGCCCAAATGACGTTGCTGGCGGCGCTGTCGCTGCTGCTTCTAGCGGGGTTGTTCGCCTGTGCCCAGAAGCCCGCCGGCGTGGTGACCAAGGAACCCATGGCCTGGACCAACGAGGCCGGCGACCAGCTGGAGCCGGGTGACGAGATCGAGGTTCAGTTTCTTTACTGGCCCGAGCTGGATGATACCCAGCGGATTCGTCGTGATGGGCGTATATCCCTGCAACTCGTGGAAAACATCCAGGCTGCCGGCCTTACGCCCGAGGAGTTGTGCCGGAAGCTGGAGGACCTGCACAAGGACAAGCTCAAGGATCCGGCCATCAAGGTCATCCTGCGCGAGCGGGCGGCCAGGCAGATCATGGTCGGCGGCGAGGTGGAGCAGCCCGGAGCCATCGAGCTGGCTGGCAGCATGACGCCCCTGGAGGCCATCATGGCCGCCGGAGGCTTCAAGCGGCTCTCGGCCGACATCAGCAAGGTCGTGGTCTTCCGCCAAATGGAAGGCAGACGCCTGGCCACGAGCGTCGATCTCATGAACCCGGATCAGGCGCCTTTCTTCCTCAAGCCCAACGACGTCATCTACGTACCGCCCTCATATTAGGCCACGGATAATGGAGAAACAACATGCAGACTAGACAACCACTTCAGCTCGGTTCGGCCCTGATCCTGGAGCCCGAATCCCGGCCCGGCAGCTCCCTGCGCGAGATGCTGGCGGTGCTCTTCCGGCGCAGAAAGGCCGCGCTGGCTTTCTTCCTTAGCGTGACCTTCGCCGTTGGGCTGTTCACTTACTTCATGCCCAAGACCTATCGCTCGGACACCAAGCTGCTGGTCAAGGTGGGCCGCGAAAGCGTGGCCGTGGACCCGGCCGTGGTCGGTCCGACCATGGCCGTGACCCGCGACATGCGCAACGAGATCAATTCCGAGGTCCAACTGCTGACCAGCAAGACCCTGGCCGAGAAAACCGTGGACGTTCTCGGTCCCGAGTTCGTGCTGAACGCCCCCATACGCGATGAAGGGCTCTTCGGCGTGCGCCGGGGCTTTCACGCGGCAGTCACCGGCCTGGCTGGTTTGGCCGGTAGCCTGAACTGGTCCGGGGACGGGCCGGGGGGGGCGGATGCGCAGGCCGAGCTGCGCGAGGAAGCGGTCGTCACGCTCATGGAGAACCTGCAGGTTTCGCCCGAGGATCTCTCCAATGTGATCTGGTTGGGCTATAAATCCAGTGATCCGGACACGGCCAACAAGATCCTGAGCACGCTGGTGGACCAATACCAGCGCCAGCACGTGGACGTGTACAGCTCCCAGGCCCAGCCCGCCTTTTTCGAAAGCCAGCTCGCGGACATCGGGGCTCGGCTGAAGGCCAAGCAGCAGGAGCTGGAAGCCTTCAAGACGCGTTTCAAGCTGGCCGCCATCCAAAGTCAGACCCAACTGCTCATCGAGAGCCTCGAAGGCCTGCAAGGCCGTATCGATGATACCAATGCGAGCATCGAAGCCTCACAGGCCCGCATCGATGCCCAGCGCAGGGCCCTGCAGGGCCGCTCCGAGACCATCGTGCTCAACCGGGTGGAAGGGCGCGCCAATACCGCGGCCGAGGGCATCAAACAGCAGCTCCTGGAACTGCGCCTGCGGGAGATCGATCTCTCCTCGCGCTACGCCGACAGCTACCGGCCCCTCGTGCAGGTGCGCGAGCAAATCCGCGTTGCCCGGGAAGCCCTGGCAGACGAGCAGAAGGTGGGCGGAGAGATCACCACGGGTATCGACCCCAATGTGCAGGCGCTGCAACTGGCCATGCGCACCGAGGAGGCCGAGTTGTCGGCAGCGCGGGCGCGCAAGACCGCCCTCGAGGGGCAGCAGGCCGGGCTGCAGGACCGTCTGAGCTTCCTGGTCAGCAAGGAGCGCGAAGTGGACAGCATGGAGCGCGAAGTGGAGCTGCTCAAACAGGACTACGCCAACTTCTACGACACCATGCGCCGGTCGGCCATCTCCAACGCCATGGACAAGAGCCTCGTGTCCAACGTGAGCGTCATCGAGCCGGCCACTCTGCCCATGCTGCCCCTGGGGCCGAGGACGCTGGTCAACCTCGTGCTGGGCATGTTCCTGGGCATCCTGGGCGGCATCGCCCTGGCCTTCCTGCTGGAATACTTCGACCAGAGTCTGCACACACCCGACCATGTGCGCAACCGGATCGGCCTGCCCGTGCTGGCCTCGGTTTCCA
The DNA here is from genome assembly GCF_000422545.1 of Desulfocurvibacter africanus subsp. africanus DSM 2603. Lineage (NCBI taxonomy): Bacteria > Pseudomonadati > Thermodesulfobacteriota > Desulfovibrionia > Desulfovibrionales > Desulfovibrionaceae > Desulfocurvibacter > Desulfocurvibacter africanus. The sequence goes on along the minus strand of NZ_AULZ01000001.1, from coordinate 431,974 downwards.
AAAGGGACTTCGTCCAATGTATCTAGACTATTACCGCTTCGATCGGGAGCCGTTCCACATCACTCCCGATCCCAAGTTCCTTTACCTCAGCCCAAGCCACAAGGAGGCTCTGGCGTCCATCATCTACGGCATCGAGAATCGCAAGGGCTTCGTGTGCATTCTGGGCGAGGTCGGCCTGGGCAAGACCACCATAGTGCGCTCCTACCTGGAGCTGGCCGACCGCGACGAGATTCGGCCCATCTATGTGTTCAACTCCAAGGTGACCTTCAAGGAGCTGCTGGAGACCATCTTTCAGGAGTGGGGGCTCAAGCCCGAGGGCGACAGCGTGCACTCCATGCTCCAGCAGCTCTACCGGGAGCTCATCAACGAGTACAACACGGGCCGCAACGTGGTGCTGCTCATCGACGAGGCCCAGAACGTGCCCCTGGACACCCTGGAGAACCTGCGCATGCTCTCCAACCTGGAGACGACCAAACGCAAGCTCATCCAGGTCGTGCTCATCGGCCAGCCCGAGTTGAGGGACAAGCTGGACCGGCCCGAGCTTCGGCAGCTCAAGCAGCGCGTGGTGGTGCGCACGACCGTTTTTCCGCTCACCGAGCAGGAGAGCCGGGAGTACATCCGCCACCGCTTGTCCCACGCCTCCTCGCGGCCCGAGACGATCTTCACCCGGGGCGCCGAGAGCAAGATCGTGCGCTATGCCAAAGGCATCCCGCGCACCATCAACATCATCGCCGATAATGCGCTTATCGCGAGTTACGGGCTGCAGTGCAAGCCGGTGACAAAGAACATCGTGGACCAGGTCATCCGCGACCACCACGGCGAGGCCAGGACGAGGGAGCCGTTCTGGAAGCCGGTGCTGGCGGCCTTGTGTCTCACCGGCGCCCTGCTCCTGCCTACCTATACGTATCGCGAGGTGCTGCACCAACGCCTGAGCGCAATCATACCCGCAGCGACCCAGGCCATGCCGCCTCAAGGGGAGGGAACGGCATGGCAGGCCTCGCCTCCCGGGCAAGCGTCCAGGCCAGCACCTCAAGCCGGGCAGGAGATGCGGACAGCTCCGACCCGGCCTGGAGGCCAGGGAGATGCCCCGCAGGCTTCGGTCCCCATGGCGACGACGGTTGAAGCTCCTAAACCGTCGCCCCAGCCGGCCCCGGGGGCCGGTCGCACCGAGTCGCGGGAGCCGGCCGTGGCAGAGCGGCCGGCGGCCTTCAGCCCACGGGCAGGGATGCCGGAGGAGCCCTCGACGCGTGAGGAGCCGGCTCCGGCATCCCCGGCCCAAGGCTTGGCGACACAGACGGGCCTTGCCTGGGCGAACCTTGCCTGGTCAGACGCCGCGCGGGTCACGGCTCAGCCGGGAGACTACCTGACCAAGCTGTGCATCGAGGCTTACGGCTTCTGCGGACAGCGGGAGCTGACCGCCATACTGGCGGCAAACCCGTCCATCGTGGACCCGGATTACATCGCCGTGGGGCAAGTCCTGATCATCCCGCCCCTGGGCGGCAATTGAACCTTGGAAGCTGAGAGGACGCCATGACCAGAATCTATGAAGCCCTGGAGCGGTCGGAAAAGATAGCGCAAGAGGGCAGGCCTGCCCTGACCGGCCCTGGCCGGCAGAACCTCAAACTCGGCAGGTTGAGCGAGTCGCTCAAGGAGACGCTGCTCGGCCTGCACCAGAACATCACCACGCTCCTGCCCGGCAAGGGCGGCCATGTAGTGCAGTTCGTCAGCGCCTTGCCTGGCGAGGGATCAACGGAGTTGTGCCGGGAATTCGCCAAAGTGACCACGTTGGTGCTGGGGCGCAAGGTGCTCCTGCTGGATTCGAACCATGAGCGCTCGGCGCAGGCCGACCATTTCGACATACGGCCCGAGAAAAGCGTGGATTCCGAGGACGGCAACGGCTCGGGAGATGGCAAGGGCGAGCTGGCTCCGGCGTCCTTCTTCCGCATCGCGGACACCTCGCTCTACGTAACCAAGGTCAAGGGCCGTGGGCGTCCCCACCAGCTCATGCACAACCAGGGTAAGGCCAAGGACTTCTTCGATTCCGTGCGCTCCACCTTCGACCTTGTGCTGGTGGATTCGCCTGCGGCGGCGGAAAGCCCAGCCGGCTTGTCCCTGTCCGGCCTGAGCGACGGAGTGGTGCTTGTGGTGGAGGCAGGCAGAACCCGCTGGCAGGTGGCGGACACCGTGGCCAACCGCATCCGCGCCACGGGCGGGAACATCCTCGGCGTGCTGCTCAACAAGCGGGATTATCCCATCCCGCAGTTCATTTATGAACGGATTTGAGCACGCATTTGGCGGCAACGCATGCAACGAGGCGAGGGCTTCATAGTGCTAATTACCGACATGTTCAGGCGAATCACTCACGGAAAGGCGGGCGCACTCCCAATGGTGCCCGGCCTTCTCGACTTGCGGAACTTCAAGCGGGCATTGGACAAGAGTCGGCAACGGGCCGAGCGGTGCGGCCATCCCTTCGCCCTGGTGACCTTTGAATCCGAGGGCGAGCTCGACGGCGAGCCTGAAGGCGAGTCCGACGTCAAGCTTGGCGAGGAGCCGGGTTCGCCTTCCAATAACTCGGTCAACGGCCTGGGCAAGCTGGCCCGCGTGGTCGTCGACCGGGCCAGGCTTTCGGACGAGGCCGGCTGGTGCGAAGGCGGCCGTCTCGGGGTGATCCTCTACGGTGCTTCGGGGGCCTCGGCGCGCATCTTCGCCGAATCCGTGTTGGGCAATGGTCAGCGGGAGCGCTTTCGCTATGTCGTGTTCGCCTACCCCGGCCGCGATGGCGGAGAAGGTTCCGGCCGTCCCAAAAGCCAGGAAAGCGGGCAAAAAGACAAGGCCCCTGAGGCCGCAAGCGAGACCGAAAGCATCGGCGCGAAGCGCATTGACGCCTGCCAAGGCCTGTTCGCCAAGCCGCATCCGGCCTGGAAACGACTGTTGGATATCGCAGGCTCGGGCCTCGCGTTGCTCGTGGCCTCGCCCTTCATGCTCCTCGCGGGCCTATGGATACGGAGCGTATCTCCCGGATCGGTGTTCTTCCGCCAGGAGCGCATAGGCCGGGGGGGCAGGCCGTTCACCATGCTCAAATTCCGGACAATGGCCGTGGATCTGGGCGAATCACGTCACCAGGACTACATGACGCGCGTCATCACCGACGGCGAGGCGCCCATGACCAAGCTGGACGCCAGGGACCCGCGCATCATCCGCGGCGGCAGGCTGCTGCGCAAGCTATGCATCGACGAACTACCCCAACTCCTGAATGTGATGCGCGGCGACATGAGTCTCGTGGGGCCGAGGCCGCCCATCGGCTATGAAGTGGCCAAATACCATCGATGGTGCCGGGGCAGGCTGGACTGCACGCCGGGGATGACCGGCCTGTGGCAGGTCAGCGGCAAGAACAGGCTGACCTTCAAGGAGATGGCCCGCCTGGACATCTTCTACGCCAACAATTTCTCCCTGTGGTTCGACCTGATGATCATCCTGCGCACGCCCCTGGCCATTGTCCGGCAGTTGCTGGACGGACTCGGCAAGGATCAGCGGGCCAAGGGGTCGGCCGGAAATGCCTGAGGCCGCGAAGTTCGCGCGTGGCCTGCCGGGATCGGCCTGACGCGCCTCATTTGCCTTTGTGCGCCGCCCGGCGCTTGCGCCCGGCCGCAAGCGCGCAACGCAAGCGGCGCGTCGAGCACCGCACATGGAGGAGGGAAGGAGACATGCTGGCTTTGGCAATGCTCATGGATAACGAGACGGATATGGAAACGCCAATGCGCTACGCGCTGGTCACGCCGGCCCGTAACGAAGAAAGCACCATCGGCCGGACCATCGCGGCCGTGGCGCGCCAGACGCGGCTGCCCGAACGTTGGGTCGTGGTGGACGACGGGAGCACGGATAATACGGCGGGAGTGGTGCGCGATATGGCCAAGCGGCTGCCGTTCCTGCGCCTTGTCTCGCGATCGTCCGACGCGACATACAACTTCGGCTCCAAGGTGCGGGCCTTCAGCGCGGGAGTGCGGGAGTTGGCGGGCGTGGACTACGAGTTCATCGGCAACCTGGACGCGGACATCACCCTGGGCCAGACCTACTACGAGACGGTCATGCGGCGCATGCTGCGGGAGCCGAAGTTGGGGCTGGCCGGCGGCGTGCGGCGCTACGACCATGACGGCAAGCGGCGTTACCGGGTGCTGTCCAAGCCCTGGAGCGTGTGCGGCGCCGTGCAGTTCTTCCGCCGCGAGTGCTTCGAGGAAATCGGCGGGCTCATGCCGCTCAAGTGCGGCAGCGAGGACGCCCTGGCCGAGATCGTGGCGCGCATGAAAGGCTGGCAGGTGAGGGCATTCCCGGATCTCGTCGTGCACCACCACAAGCGCACGGGCGGCAACAAGGGCATCCTCGCGGCGCGCTTCCGCCAGGGCCAAGCCGACAGCGCCCTGCGCACCCATCCGGCCTACGAGGCGGTCAAGATCCTCTATCGACTGGCCGAGAAGCCTTACGTCGTGGGCAGCCTGACCAGGCTGGCTGGCTACTGCGCGGGCAACCCCGAGGAGCGCATCCCCGAGAATGTGGCCGCATACCACCGCCGCGAACAGCTTACGCGGCTGCGCGCGCTCTTTTGGCGCGGCATGGGGGTGCAGAGATGACCGCCGGCCTGCTGCAGGGCAAGGTCTGCATGGTCGTGTTCTCCAATTACCCAGACGACCCGCGCGTGCGCCGGGACGCCGAGGCCCTGGAACGCCGGGGCATGGAGGTGGATATCGTCTGCCTGCGCGAGCCAGGGGAACCCGCCCGCGAGGTGGTCAAAGGCGTTAACGTGCACCGACTGCCCGTGCGCCGCAAGCGCACCGGCAAGCTGCGCTACATCTATCAATACGCGAGCTTCATCGGCCTGGCCGCGGCGCACCTGGCCCGCCACGCGCCGTCCAGGCGTTGGGACGTGGTGCACGCGCACAACATGCCAGACTTCATCGTGGCCGCCGCAGCCGTGCCGAAGCTCATGGGCGCCAAGGTCGTCCTGGACCTGCACGATCCCATGCCCGAGGTCTACATGAGCAAATACGGCTTGGCGGAAAACCATCCGGCCATACGCGGTCTGCTCGGCATCGAGCGCTGGGCCATGAACTACGCCGACCATTGCATAACGGCCAACGAGGCCTTCCGGGTGCTGTTCGTCTCGCGCGGCTGCCCGGTCGAACGCATGGGCGTGGTCCTGAATTCGCCTGACGAGAGCGTGTTCGGGGATTGGCCCGAACCGCGGATGCGGCCCGTGGGAGAAGGGCCTTTCAGGCTCATGTACCACGGCACCATCGTGGAACGGCACGGACTGGATTCGTTGCTGCAAGCCGTGGCCGCGCTACGCGCCGAAGGCCGGGCCGTGGAGCTGGTGGTCTACGGCGAGGGTGATTTCGTGCAGGAGTTCCTGCGCAGGCGCGACGAGCTGGGCCTGGAGGAAAGCGTCGACTATCGCGGCCGCGTGGCCCTGGAGGAGATCGCGCGGGTCATTCCCGAGGCGGATCTCGGCGTGATTCCCAACAAGCGCTACAGGTTCACGGAGTTGAACCTGCCCACGCGCATTCTCGAATACTTATCCAAGGGCGTGCCCGCGGTAGCTCCAGACACGCGCGGCGTGCGGGACTACTTCAACGACGGCACGCTGTTCTTCTTCGAGCCTGGCAACGTCAGCAGCCTGACGCAAACCATCCGCCGGGCCATGGACGACCCGGCCGAGCGCCAGTCCATCCTTGGGCTGGGACGGGTAGTGGCGCTGCGGCACGCTTGGGCCAGCGAGCAGGAAAAGCTCGTGGCCATCTATCGCGACCTGCTGGTCGCGCGAGGAGTCATGCATGCCACGCAGAATGTCCGTGAATAGGTTCACTGCTTTGAACAGCGGCTCGCACAAGGGAGGATTGCGGTCATGACTACACGCGAGGCGACGGCCGCGCGCCAGGGGCTGGGCTTGGCGGCAATCTCCTTTCTCGGCCTGATGACGGCGGCGGGCTTGGCCTTCCTGCCGCTCAAGGCCGCACTGGGCGGGGCCATCGGCATAGCCGCGGCGGCCGTGGCCATGTTCAGGCCGGAGTACGGCCTGGGCATCTTTTTCGCCATGATCGTGTTCATCACCGATACGGTCGATGGCATTCCCGGCAGGACACTGACCATCCTCGACCCGGACCCGCCGGGATTTCCGCCGGCCACGGTCAGCTTCCTGTTGTTTCTGGCCCTGCTGACCTTTTTTCGCAGGGTTCTGCTGGAACGGCGCAAATCCCTGGTCTCGACCTGGGGGATCGTGGCTTTCGCCGGGATTATCGCTCTTGGCTGGCTGACGGGCCAAGCCGGCGGCTGGCCCCTGGAAGACCTGCAGACGGACTCCACACGCTGGATCTACCCGCTGCTGTGCTTCTTCATCTGCGCCAACATCCTGGACTCCTACCAGCACATCGGGCGATTCCTGGCCATTTTCTTCGCTGCCTGTGCGGTCAAAGCGGCCCTGCTGTTGGCCTACTTCGCTGCTGGACGCGGCTTCATCTACGAGAGCTACACCATCGTCAGCCGCGACTCGGCTGAACTAATGGCCTTTTCGGTCATGTTGTTCCTGGCGGCCGCACTGCTGGCCACCGGCAGAATGCGCGGACGCCAGCACGCCTTCCTTGTGCTGGGCGCGCTGCCCTTGCTGGGCGCGCTATTGTTCGCCTTCCGCCGCGCGCACTGGCTCGGCCTGGTCCTGGGCGGGCTGCTGCTCTGGCGCTGGTCGGACCGCATCGCGCGAGCGCGTTTCGTGCGCTACGCCTTGCTGGGCCTGGCCCTGGCAGTGCCCTTGGCCATCATGGGCGCGGTTTATGGCGAACGAGGTTTGTCCGGGGAGCTGGCGCGTATCGGCGCGCGCTTCACCACCTTCTTCGACACGCGCCAGCACTCCAACCTGCACCACAAGCTGGAGGCTTGGTACACGTTGCAGGACCTTCTGGAGCAGCCGGTGCGAGGGCTGGGCATAGGTTCAAAGCATTCTCCGGTGCCGAGCGAATTGGTGGGAGGCTGGCTTGAGGAGAACCAGCCCACGGAGGTCGTGCATAACGGTTTCCTATATATCTGGATGAAGCTGGGCCTGCCCGGACTGCTGTTCATTCTCTGGCTGGGTTTCGATACGATGCGCCGGCTCGGTCGCTACTGGCGTGACATGCCGGACAGTCCAGCGCGGCCGCTGGTGGCCGGCCTCGCCGCGGTGTTCGGGGTCTGGCTGCCCATGCTCCTGACCGGCCCGGTTTTTTCGTACCGGCACCAGTCCTACATGCTGGTGCTGTTCCTCGTGCTCATCAGGAACCTGGTGGCTTTGGAGCTGCGCAGGGCCGCCCTGGAGGGTCAGGCGTTCAGCGAACCCATGCCGGAGAGGGCCGAAAGCCTCTCCGGAGCGCGCACCACCTAGCCCAAGGAGCTTGAATGGCCAAAAAACATCAGACCTTGCACAACGCCCTGTTCAACACCGCGAGCTGGGTCTTTTCCATCGGCATCAATTTTGTTTTTCTGCCTTACATCGTGGCCAGGCTGGGCACCGAATCCTACGGCATCCTTGTGCTCATCCTGGCCGTAATCGGCTATTTCGCCATGCTGGAGTTGAACCTGGGCCAGGCAATGACCAAGTACGTGGCCGAGTACCGCGCCAAGGGCGACCTGGCGCAGGTCAACGACATCATAGGTTCGACCATGCTGCTTTACCTGCTGCTGGGCCTGGCCGGCGGCGCGGTCATCTTCGGCCTGGCCGACGTGCTGGCCACGCGCTTCCTCAAGGTGCCCCCGGAGCTGCAGGAAACAGCCATGGCCGCCTTCCGGGTCGGCTCGGTGGGCTTCGTGCTGACCATGCTCGTCACGGCCATGCAGTCCATACCTTGGGGCCTCAACCGTTACGACGTGAGCAGCAGGGTGACCATGGCCATGAACCTGCTGACGACCCTGTCCATGGTCGGCCTGCTGATCCTGGGTTACGGCCTGCTGGAGGTCGTGCTGGTCAACGTGGCCGTGCCCCTGCTGGGTGTTTTGACTTACATGGTCATCTGCCGGCGGCTCCTGCCCGGCATCCGCCTGCGGCCGGTCTTTCGGCCCGGGCCGCTCAAGACCATCCTGCGCTTCGGCCTGTACTCATCCCTTAGCCGCCTGTCGGGCGTGCTGCGTTTCCAGGCCGACCGCCTGCTCACGGGCGCCATTCTCGGCCTGTCCTGGGTGACCTACTACGTGGTGCCCTTCAGTCTCGTGCGCAAGCTTATGACGGTGACCTATCTCGTGGGCTCGGTCATCCTGCCGGTGGTCAGCGGGTTCCAGGGCAAGCAGGACCACAAGGCCATCGTGGCCCTGTACCTCAAGGCCTCCCGGCTCATCACCACCATCGCCATATGCGTCTGCCTGCCGCTCATGCTCTTCGGCAACCGCTTCCTGGGCTTCTGGATGGGCGAGGAGTTCGCGGCCCAGGCCGGCCTGGTGGTCACGATCATCACCGCCGCGCTGCTGGTGGACGCCTTCACCAACATCCCGTCCATCGTGGTAGACGGGATGGGCAGGCCCAAGGTCACGGGCCTGTTCTCGATCTGCACGGCCCTGATCAACCTGGCCCTGGTCTATCCTCTGGGCAAGGCCCTGGGCGTGAGCGGCGTGGCCCTGGCCTTCCTGGGCAGCAACCTGTTGGTGGGGCCGGTGTTCGTCTGGTACGCGAACAACCGCGTGCTGGGCTACGATCTGCTTTCCCTTGTCAGGCGTTCCTACCTGCCGCCGCTGTCCGCCGGGGCCGCGGCCGCAGTGCTGGCCTATCTGCTCCTGGCGCCCTTGGCCACGGGCATGCTGTCCCTGCTGGCGGTCATGGCCGCCACTTCGACCCTCTTCCTGCTCCTGGCCTGCTTCACGGGGGCCATAAACCGCGACGAACTGGGCCAGGCCGTGGAATATGCCTCGCCTTTGTTCGCCCGCTTCAGGCTTCTCTCCGGGAGGCAGCCATGAGCACGGCAGGCAAGGATTCCAACAAAGCCGCCAGGGTTTCCAAAGGGCCTAAGTCGTCCAAGGCTCCCAAGGGAGCCAAGGCGTCGAAAGCTACCAAGACTTCCAAGGAAGCAAAAACGCCCAGACAGCCCAAGGCCGCCAAGGCGGCCACAGCGTCCAAGGCGGCCAGAGCAACCAAAGAACCGGAAACGTTCCCGGCTTCCAGGGCATCCAAGAGGCGTATAGTGTCCAATGATCAGACACCCCGCCTGCCGGCCATCCTGCAGGCCAATGTCTTCGACACGCGCGGCGGCGCGGCGCGCATAGCCTGGCAACTGCACCAGGCATATCTCGCGGCCGGCCTTGAGGCGTTCATGGCCGTGGGTGTCAAGTTCAGCGACGACCCGCGGGTTATGGCCCTGCCCAACGACGGCAGGCGAGGTTCATGGGCCGGGCCTCTGCGCAGGCTAGAGCACGAGCTTATCCGGCGCCGGGTGCGCTATCTGCCGGGCGTGGCGCGCGGGCTGTCCTACCTGGCCGAGCCGAGCCGCTTCCTTGACGCGCACGCGGGCCGCGAGGATTTCCACTATCCGGCCACGCGGGAAATGCTGGAAATGCCTCCGCTCAGGCCCGGCATCCTGCACGCGCACGTGCTGCACAGCGGCTGGTTCGACCTGCGCGAGTTGCCGGTCCTGAGTCAGTCGCTGCCGACTGTCGTGACCATGCACGACGAATGGATCGTGACCGGTCACTGCGCCTATGCCATGGGCTGCGAGCGTTTCCGCTTCGGCTGCGGAAACTGTCCCGACCTGCAGGCCTACCCGTCAGTGAAGCGTGACGCAACAGGCTTCAACTGGAAGCGCAAGCGCAACATTCTGCGCCGGGCCAAGCTGCACGTGGCAGCGCCGAGCCGTTGGCTCCTGGATCGGCTGCTACAGGCCTACCCACCCTTTGAGCCGCAGGCCAGGGTGGTGCGCAACGGCATTGATCTGCACGTTTTCCGGCCGAGCTATCGACTGGATGGCCGGTCCGATAACCGATCCGGTAACCGGCAGGACGTGAGGGCCGCCCTGGGCCTGACGGCCAGCGACAAGGTTGTGCTGTACATGGCTCATGGCGGCAAGGACAACGCACGCAAGGGCTTCGGCACGGCCAGACAAGCCTTTCTCAAGGCGGCCGCCGACGTGGGCCGGGGCACTGCGGACAAGCACGTCCTGCTTTGCCTGGGCGGCGACATGGCCGAGGAACGCGGCGAGAACTGGTCCATACGCTCGGCGGGGTTCGTGTCCGACATGGCCCAGGTCGCCCGGCATTACCAAGCGGCGGACGTGTTCCTGCACGCTGCCTTGCAGGACAATTACCCGAACACGGTGCTGGAGGCTCAGGCCTGCGGCACGCCCGTGGTGGCCACGGCCGTGGGCGGCGTGCCCGAGCAGATCGATGACGGCCGTAGCGGCTACCTCGTGCCGGCTGGCAATGCCGATGCCATGGCTGCCGGTATTTGCAGACTGTTGCATGATGCAGATCGGCGCAGAGCCATGGGCGAGCGCGCGGCGCGCACGGCCCAGGAGCGTCACGGTCTGGAGCGCATGGCCCGCGAGTACCTGGACTGGTACTCCGAGCTGCTGGATGAATCCGCACACGGGCAGGCTCGGCCATGAGCGTGTTCGAGCCTGTTTTCGCCATAGTCACGCCTTCCTACAACCAGGCTGCTTTCCTGCCCAAGACGTTGGAGAGCGTGCTGACCCAGGAGGGCGATTTCCGCATCGACTATCTGGTCAAGGACGGCGGCTCCTCGGACGGCTCCGTAGAGATCCTGGCGCGCTTCAAGAGCATGGTGGACAGCGGGGAGCTGCCTTGTCGCTGCCAGGGCGTGTCCTTCCGTTACGATTCGGGCCGGGACGGCGGCCAATACGAGGCCATCAACGCGGGCTTCGCCGAGACGTCGGGCGGCGTCATGGCCTGGCTCAACAGCGATGACATGTACCTGCCAGGCGCGCTGGCCACCGTGGCCACGGTGTTCGGCCGGTTCCCGCAGGTGGAATGGCTGACCTCCAATCAGATCAAACTTAACGGCCGGGGCATGCTCGTGGAGCTGGACATGGTCGGGCCGTTTCCCAGGCGCATGGTCCAGCGTGGGCTTTACAACGGCCGCGACAACAGGTTCATCCAGCAGGAGTCCACCTTCTGGCGGCGCTCATTGTGGGACAAGGCCGGCGGGCTCGACACTCGCTATCGCTATGCAGCCGACTTCGATCTATGGACCCGTTTCGCCCGCGAGACCGACCTTGTGCTCGTGGACACCTTGCTGGCGGCCTTCCGCAGGCATGGGAACCAGAAAACAGCGACGTTCGAGCGCTATGAGCGCGAAATGGACGCCATGGTGACCGGCAGTCATCTGGACAAGGCGCGCATGCTCGCCAGCCGGGCCATGTCCCGCGTGCGAGGCTTGGATCGCATCAGTCTGTGCGGACTGACAGCCCCGGCCGTGACATACTGCCGGGAGACCGACACCTGGCGGATGCGGACCCTTCGGGGAACTCGGCGCTAACCAAGGCGGAGCCTGTCCGCCGGATTATGGAGTAAGTGCATGCACAGAGCGCGGCAATGGGCCGAAAAAGGCAACTCCGGCCCACTCTTCAGCATTGTGACCGTCGTGAGGAACGGGGCCGACAGCCTGGAGCGGACCATCCGCTCCATGGCCATACAGGATTTCAGCGGGTACGAGTACCTGATCCTGGATGGGGCCTCCACCGACGGCACCATGCAGATCGTCGAGCGCAATGCGGCGCACGTGACCATGTTCAGGAGCGAGCCGGACAAGGGCGTCTATGATGGCATGAACAAGGCCTTGAGCCTGTGCCGGGGCGAGTACGTCTATTTTCTCAACTGCGGGGATTGGCTGGCCGCGCCGGACATACTCTCGCGCGTGGCCGCGCAGCTCGCGGCCGGGCGTGCCGACATCGTGTACGGCAACGTGTACAACGCCTGGTTGGCCGAGGAACGCTTGGTTAGGACGCGCATCCTCGACCCTCGGGATCTGCTCTACGACACCGTGTGCCACCAGGCCATGTTCGCCTCGCGGCGAGTGTTCGAGGCCATCGGCGGTTTCGACATGCGCTACGCGATTTGCGCGGACCGCGAGTGGCTTCTGCGCTCAGTGCTCAGGCACGGATTCCGGCTGGCCTACACCGATGTACCCGTCTGCGTCTTCGACGGCGGCGGGTTAAGCTCCAATGCGCGCAGCAAGCAGCGCAAACGCTGGGAGAACTGGCTGCTCAACGTCCGCTACTTTCCACTGCGCAGCGTGGGTTTCTTCATGCGCAAGGCGGTGGTCAAGCTCACGACCACGGCAACACCTTGAGGCCTACCGTGTAATGTCTGGAAAGGCCCACCGGAGGCATATAAAATGGATAGCCGCGACCGAGGATAGCCACTTTGGGTTCGCTTACAAGCAAGCGAATATACTCCGAAGCCCCTGAGTCTCGACCATCCATATGATCGTCCGCAGGGGGTGAGAAAATGGCGCGGCTTAGGAATTGACGCAATCCCAAGCCGAGTATAATTCTTGGTCCCCAAATCCTTGCCCGGGTGGCGGAAGTGGTAGACGCAAGGGACTTAAAATCCCTCGGCCGCAAGGCCGTACCGGTTCAAGTCCGGTCCCGGGTACCAGGAATGACGAAGATTCTCCTTTGTTGCATGTTTTCGCACTCTCCCAATATTCTCCATTGGTACAAGGATAGTACAAGGATTTGCGCCTATGGCTTGTGAAGTCTGGTGAAATAGGGAGGGGCCGGCAATGCTTCCCAGCCCTCGAAGGTCAGTCTAAAGCAAACGGTCTGCCCTTCGGGGCGAGCCGTTTAGTCTGCACTTGGTCAATGCCAGGGACGCTTGCTTGCTATTTGTGACCAGTCTCGGAGCAGCCTTCCTTGTCCCATCCAGGTCACTGGAGGCAGACCGCATTCCTCAGCCTGACACAAAGGGTGTCCGCATCTACGGCCAATCCGCACAGGATGATAATGAGACCGTGGGCCACTTAGCCGTAGAATCTACGCTGATAAGCGAAACGCCGGGCGAGGGAGCCCGGCGTTTCGCGGGTAAGGGGGCTGTATGTAAACGGGCCTGCCTGAAGGTCCGGGATTGCCTACTGCCTGCGCTGCGGATGAGTGGGGGATGCCTTGATGGTCGGCTGGCGAACAGCCTGGCCGGTTGCCAGACCAGCAGGGCCGCCCTCTAGCGCCAGCATCTCGCGCATCATGGTCCGCAGGTTCGCGGCCATGTCGCTCAGACCCTTCACGGCCTCATGCGAGGCCGCCATGCCGCCCGCCAGCTCCTCGGCGATGCGGTTGACCTCGACCACCGCGTGGCTGATCTGCTCGCTTGTCGTGGACTGCTCCTCGGAAGCCGAGGCGATCGCCTCGACCTGACCGCTGTTGGTTTCGACTAGGCCGACGATCTCCTCCTGCGATGCGCCCGATGCCTTGGCCAGATCCGTGCTCTTCTCCACGGCCTGCACGGACTCGTGCATGCGTTCCATGCTCATGCGTGCCGACTCCTGAATGGCCTTGATGCGTTGTCCGACTTCCTTGGTGGCGGTCATGGTCTTCTCGGCCAGCTTGCGCACCTCGTCGGCCACCACGGCGAAGCCTCGGCCGGCATCGCCGGCGCGGGCCGCCTCGATGGCCGCGTTGAGGGCCAGCAGATTGGTCTGATCGGCGATCTCGCTGATGACGTCCATGACTTGGCCGATTGCTTCGACCTGCTTGTTCAGGGTCTCCATGCCACTGTGCATCTCTAGGGTCCTCCCGCGCACGCCGCCGATGGACTCCACAGCCAGATAGACCATGTCCGCGCCAGTGCGCGCCCTGGCGCGCACCTCGCGCGCGCTGTCCGAGGCGCTGGATGCGCCCCTGGCCACTTCGACGATAGCCGCGCTCATCTGGTGCATGGCCGACGCCGTCTCCGCCATGCGCTCGCTCTGGGCAAAGGCGCCCTGCTTGACCTGGGCCACCATGGCCGCGAACTGCTCGGCGGACGAAGCCAACTGTTCCGAGAAGGCCTCGGCTCTGTGGGCCAGCTCGACCATGCGCTGCCACAACTCCTTGGCCTTGATCTCCTGGCGCTGGGCCTCATGCATGGCCTTCTCGGCCCTGTGGGCCTGGCTGGCGGCCTCCTCACCCTTGCGTTTGGCCTCGTCCATGCGCGTCCGAAGTTCGCCGACCATGGCCGAGAGATCCGCGCTCAGGGTCTTGAATTCGTGACCGGTGACGCCCTCGGGCTTGACGTCCAGCCGGCCCGAAGCCACGGCCCGCGAGTAGGCCTGCAACGCGCGCAGGGGGCGCGTCACGGCCATGAGCGTCCACAGGCAGAGCAGGATGGCCGCTCCGGCCGCTATAGCCTCCACGAGGAGGGTCAGCTTGGAGAACCGGTTCGCCAAGGATTGGGCCCTCATCTGGTAGTGGTCGCGCAGGGCGAGGATTGCCGGCTCCAGGTCACGAGCAGCAGCGGCCATGGCCGTCTCGTTAGCCTGAAGTTCCCCGCGCTTGCGCACGAGACCCTCGAAAGCGTCCGAATAATCGGCTAGCGCCTTGCTCTCGGCCCTAACGGCATCCGGGGCCATGCCGGAGCTCAAGATGGAACGGCGCATGGAGGCCACGTAGTCGCGCACCATCCCAAGCGGCTTCTCCTCGTCCCGGGTCAGATAGTTTTTCTCCTGGCGGCGCAACTGGAGCACGGCAATGACCATGTCCGTGTCCTTATGGCTGTCGAAGGCCTTTTCCAAGGCGCGAGCGGCCGTGACGAACACGCCCTGCAATCCCTGATTCCACTCCAGGCCCATGGTCTGCTCGGCCTCGGCCATGGCCGCGAAGCGCTGGCGGTAGGACTGGAGCAGCCGCAGGGCCTGGTCGCACATGTCCTTGGCGTCCAGATCCAGGGCCGCAACAGCTTCGATGTGGGCTTGCACCTCATCCATATGCTTTTGGGTGGAGGCGATGTACTCATCCTTGCGGCGCAGAAAGAAGTTCTTCTCCTGACGCCGGGCCTGCAAGATCAGAGCGTGGGATTCCACGGCGTGGTCTCTGAGCGTGTTGACGCGCGAGATAGCCTTGCTTGAAATCAGCCCGGCGGCGAAAATGAGCGCGAAGCCGAGCACGCTGACGCACAGCACGAGTAGTAGTCTTGATTTGACCGACATGGCGACTCCATGATGAAGAATCGAAACAAAATGCCTTGTCTCGGGGTCAAGGTCCCGTGGCCCGGCCACATTTGAACGCCGCCAGACAGTTGGCAGGCGCGGACGCCGTCATGGGATGGAAGTGAATGCGCCCGTGAGTGGCTTATCCGTCGGCAACCCACCGGTAACGCCTGATGCTGACCTCTCTTATGCCTGCGTCGAATCCTTTCGCGCGACGAAGTATCCCGGCTCAATCTTCGCATCCAGACTCAACTGGGCTATGCTGAAGTCGGCGCGGACCTTCTGGGCCACGAGGTCGGCCACGGGCGAGCGGCTTGCGTTCAGCACCAGCAGGCGGTCGCCTTCCCTGACGCCATGCTTGCTGCCCAACCCGAAAATGACCTCCCAGTGTTCGTCGTGCTTGGCCAGCTTGTAGATGGAGCCGATGCCAAGGGTTTGTCGTTGAGCTTCGGCACGGCCCGTCATGAAGAAGGAGCCTCCGAGCAAGAGGATGCCCACCGGGAAGAGACTTGCCGCCGCAATCCATGGCCTCACACCCAACCAGCGCATAGAAAGGGACTTGAAATCGGCACGGTAGCTTGCCTCGTCGGCGAAGACGCGCAGAACATAGACTTCATCGTCAGTGCTGGGGGAGTTGTAACGGCCATGGACCCAAAACTGTTGCTCGCCGGGCTTGGTGGCATCTGGAATGGTCAGAGTCCCCCGCCACATTCTGCCCTTGAGTTCCTCGAAATGGATGCGGACAGTCTGGTTCGACAGCGTGACCTTTAGAAGCGTATTCGGGTCGAAGCGCTCCTCGGGGAATCCGCTCGTCTTTTGTGCGCCGTCGACGTCCTTTTCCAGCAATCCGTTGACGGGGATGATATCGCCAGGCATTGCGCGAAACAGGGTATCCGGTTCCAGGAAACCCGAGATGCTGGCGTCCAAGAAGGCGAGCGTCAGGATGACCAGCGTCAGGATGGCTATGCCATTGAAGTACCGTTTCACGAGAGTGCCCTTTTAAAATTCGCGGTTATCAGCTTGAATATTCACGGGTTTTGATTATCTATTATCGAGCCGGATGATGTTTAGCGGTGCAGGCATTCCCGCCGTGCTCGCTCACATCATCCAGCCGCTGACGATCCCAACAATGCCCATTTCATGCTTCCGGTGCGGCTGCTTTGGCCTGGCCCATACTTTCTGATGCTACCTGCCGATCGCGGAAACGCCTGCACAGCCAGATGCCCAGAATTACCGTCGGGAAAAACAGTGGTGCGTAGGTGCGCAGGAATACGGCGGAAAAAGCTTCGCCGGCGGGGTAGGCGGCGTGCATTGTATAACAGAGCTCCGCGAGCAGCGTGATGTCCATGACGAGCAGAATTATCTTTTGATGAAAGTTGAAGCTCTTCTTCCTATCCCCGTAGTTCGCCACGACTGGTCCGAATATAGACATGACCTTGCCTCTCTATTTTTTTCACTGAGGTGCGCCGCACGGCGCACCTCAGTGAAATAGGGGTTACTTCTTGCGCAGGTCCTGCTTGGACACGTTCATGACTTTTGTGGCCTTCTTGTTCGAATCGACGACGCTGTAAGCAATGCGCAGGATATCACCCTCCTCCGGGATGATGCCGATCTTGGCCTTGCTTACGTCGAAGCTCGACTCGATACTGGTCGGATGACCGTATTTCATCTCTGGAGTGAAGTTCGTATCGTATTCCTCGATGACCAAGGTTCCACCCTTGGAATAGCTCAGGCACTTGCCTTGGGCCACTTCGCCTGCGTAAGCGCTGGCTGCGAAGAGCAGGATCCCCAGGGCGAGAAAGGCGGAACCAGCGGCGAATTTGCGGATCATACCATATCTCCTATCTGTTTCCCTATACGTTGGCGGCCGATTAGATGACTCTGGCGGCATTGGCCTTCTTGTCACGCAGTTCCTGCGCGGCGCCCGTAAACATGATCTTGATGATGTAGAGGCAAATCAGGCTGATGGTTCCAAGGATGATTACGGCCGAGGAATTATTGAAGCCGTATTGCTTGAGGATGATGGAGATCATGCAGCAGAGCACGGCGATGCCGAAAGCCACGCGAATGCCGTAGCCCTTGGCGTACTTGGTGGCGATGGTGCCGATCTGGGCGCCGATGGCCGCGCCGGTGAGCATGACGAACACAGCCACGAGTTCGATACGGCCCTTCATGGCGTAGGTGAACGCACCGTAGAGGCCGGAGATCATGACTTCGAACAGGTCGGTGCCGACTGCGATGTGGGTCGGGGTGCCGATAAGGTAGACCAGGGCGGGCATGCGCAGCAGGCCGCCGCCGATACCCAGGAAGCCGGCCAGCACGCCGGTGGCGTAGCTGACGAGGATGGGCAGCCAGGCGGAGCAGGTGAAGCCGGCATGCTTGAAGTGCACCATGGGCGGGATGTTGATCTTGTGCAGGGTCTTGTACCAGGTGATGCCTTCAGTGCCGTGCTCGCCGACCACGCCGCGCTTCTTGTTCTGCACTGCCTTGAAATAATCATAGAAGACCATGGCGGCGATCAGGCCCAGGAAGAAAACATACACCCAACGCACCACTGAGCCGACGAGGCCCAGGCGTTCCAGGTACATGATGATCTGCGCGCCGCATTCGATGCCGATCATGGTGCCGGCAAGCATGACTATGCCGAGTTTATAATCGACGTTGCCGAACTTCGAATGGCGCACGGTGGAGATCATGGACTTGCCCGCGATGTGGGCCATGTCCGTGCCGATGGCGAAAGCCATTGGGAAGCCGAGGATGTTCAGGCCGGGCGTGACCATCCACGCGCCGCCCATGCCGAAGAAGCCGCCAATGGTGCCAACGGAGAAGCCGATGAGCACCAGGCCGGGCCAGAATATTTGCATGCCAGCAATGGGCATCCACATGTATAACCAGTCCATGGCTCTCTCCTTATGATATTCTGTTGCTTACAAGGTTAATGTTCGATGATCTTACGCTTCGAGAGGTCCAGGCCAGTCCTGGACATGAAGAAGTCCATGAGAAAGCCAAGGAATGCCCCGTAAATGGCGGTCAGCACCGTGGCCCATACTGCAAACAGAACAACGTTGTTGTTGTACAGATCGGCGAAATAACGCATGTAGCCGACCGTAAGTACACGAGTATCGGCCACGACAACCAGCTCCGAAGCGCCTCCGCCGCCGGCGGCATGCGCAAGAGCCGGCAAAAGAAGCATTGCCATGAGAATCGGAATCGCTCTACGAATGTTCTTCATTGCCTTCTCCTTGTTTTCCCCAGTCTTCATTATCCTTGTTACATTATGCCTGCCCTTTCGAGGTCTAGGCTGCCTTCCTCGCACACATTCTTTACGTGTTCCTAAGAGCAACCGGCATGCCATGCGAAATACCGTTTGACGGGGCTTCGCCCGAATGTGTAGGAATTCACAAGGTCTGGGGTAGCAAAGCTATCAAGCCAGCACAGCTTTTGCGAGATGCTCGTTTGCGATATCGCGCATTGCGCGAAAAACTGCGGGGGGACCGCAAATGCGTTTATTCAGAGGAAGCCTGCCCTTCTGGGGGCGCTCCGGAGGGTTCAGGGAAGGCAGCCGAGTCAGGAACAAGCTGCTCATGGCGCTCATTCCTCCCATCATCCTGGTGCTCCTGGCTACGGGTTACATCACCTACTCCTTTTCGCGGAATTATCTGAATACGGCCCTGCAACGTGTCGCCAGGGTCCAGTCCAGGGCCATGGCCCATGCCGTTGAGGAATACCTGCGGGAACGTAAGAGGGATCTGCTGTTCATCGCGCATGGCCCTGCGAGCACTGAAGCGATTCGCGAGACCATGGCCCGTGCGCAACGGGCCGGCATGCCCACCCCGCGCGAGGTTGGCTACTTCGGGCCGGATCAACAGCAGGGCTTTCTGCTGCTGATGAATGATGAAGGAGTCTTTGAGGTGGATGTGCCGCCCGCATCCTCCATCCAACTGCTTGCTGATGTCAGGAGTGGCGGAGCGGCCCCCTTGGAACCCGGCGAGGTTCGCATCGGATCAGTGGAAACAGCCGAATACACACTGCCCGCCCAGGCCAACGAAGAGCCGAAAACCGTTCAGGCCCAGGTTGTCCGACTGCTTACGCGCGGGGCTGACGGCGGCTATTTCGTCCTCTCCATGGACGCGGCGAGCGTGCGCGACATCCTGAGCGTGTACACGTCCCCGAAATCGCCCTTGTGGGCCTATCCGCGCACGCCCGAGGTGCGCTATGCTTTTCTGTTTGACACCCGGGGCTGGATGCTCTTCCAGTCCGAGGAGACTGAGCAGGCCTCCCCGGAGATGGGTACCTACCTGGCGCGAGCCGGGCTGAGCGGCACTCTTGGGCGGCCAGGTCTTCCCGCGGCCTTCCGGCCCGGCGCGGCCTACGGCGACTACTGGCGCATGGTCGACGAAGTAGGCCAGGGCAAGCATGACCTTATCGTGTCCCGCGAAGGTGCGGACCTTTCCCAGTACATCAACGATTACTACCTGTCCTATTCGCCTGTGCGCTTTTTGCCTGGCGGCGGCAAGCCCGCACAAATCTACTGCGGCCTGGCCTACGTCGACAGGACGCGCATGACGCTCACTGCCGGCTACAAGCAGGTGGACATCATCTTCCTCGTTACCCTGTCCACCATCCTGCTCATCTCCATCATCATCTTTTTCATCAGCCGCAGGCTGACCCGGCCCATCATCGAGCTGTCCCGTGAGGTCAATACCATCCAGGAGACCGGCCTTATCCGGCCGATCGAACTCAAGTTCCGTGACTACGAGACCGGCGGTCTGACCGAGGCCATCAACAATCTCATTTCCACGGTTCAGCGTCAGATGGATGAAATCAGGCACATGGATCTGACCATCCAGACAGCCAGTCTCAAGGAGCGCGCCGAGCTTGAGAGCATCATCAAGGCTGCCGCGGCGCAGGAGGTGGAAATCGCGGAGATCGTGGGCTTCGGGCCGCAGGTCGAGCGGCTCAAGGCCGATATCGCCAAGGCCGCCCAGGTGGACGCGGACGTGCTCATCACCGGTGAGACGGGCACGGGCAAGCAGCTCGCGGCGGAAGCGGTGCATCGCTTGAGCCGGCGCAGCGCCAAGCCTTTCGTGTCCATCAACTGCGGCGCCTTGGACGAGAATCTGCTCCTGGATACGCTCTTCGGACATGTGAGGGGCGCGTATACAGAGGCTAAGGCCGAGCGCAAGGGCGCCTTCCAGGAAGCCGACGGCGGAACGCTGTTTCTGGACGAGATCCAGACCGCTTCGCCCAAGGTCCAGCAGGCCCTTCTGCGCGCCATCGCCATGCGCCGCTTCCGGCCCCTGGGCAGCGACAAGGAGGTGGACGTGGACGTGCGGCTCATCGCGGCCACGAACGTGGATCTGCGCCAGGAGATCGACGAGGGCGGCTTCCGCCAGGACCTCTATTATCGACTCAAGGTGCTAACCATCGAGACGATTCCCCTGCGTCAGCAGAAGAGCAATATCCCGGTGCTGGCGGATCGCTTCCTCAAACAGGCCGAGCCCGTGTCCGGCAAGAAGGACCTCGGCCTGTCCAAGGGCGCGTTGGAAAATCTGATGGCCTACGACTGGCCGGGAAACATCCGCGAGCTTCAAAACTGCATGACCATGGCCGCGGTCATGGTCGAGGGCAACCTCATACAGGCCAGCGACCTGCGCCTGGACGACAACGGCCGCCAAGGTCCGGCGCTGCCGCTTGTAGCGGCGCGTGCCTCGACCCAGCGATCCCCCGAAGAGCCACGGCTGCCCGAGGAGCCTCGGCAGCCTTGGGAGCCCAGGCCGTCCAAAGGCGGATCCATGGTCGATAAACCCGGTGAAGGATCCGTGTCGGAAGGCGGCGTGCTTGCCGCTCCCGCGGAAGATCTGCCAATGGGGCTCAATCAGCGACAGGCAAAGGTGTACCCATTCATCCTCCAGGAAGGCGGCGTGACCCGCAACCGCTACCAGGAGATCGTGGGCGGCAACCTATCGGCCCGCACCGCCAACTATGATCTTGGAGAGCTGGTCCTGCGCGGGCTGCTTATCAAGATCGGTCGCGGTCCGGCCACACGCTACGAAGTGCGCCGCCCCAAGGCTGGCGGCTAGCCGGAGACATGCAATGGGTTTCCTGAGTTCTCTGTTCAGGCGCCGTCGTAAGCCGGTTACAGCCGAGTCGCTGCACGCGTTCCGTCAGCGTTACGTGAACTTCCTGGAGCTTCTGGAATCGAATTCCGAGCTGTTGCGCATCATGGCCGAGATCGAGGACAAACTGCTGGGGCGTGAGCTGTTCGGCATGTCCTTTGTGCGCGCCATGGGCACGCGGGCCATGTTCCACGCCCGGCGCATGGTCGGCAGCCTCGACGCACTCTCCGGAGGCAGGCATCCGGCCATTGGCAGGGCGCTGGAGGAAATACTGGAGCGGCTGCGCCAGGAGCTGCGCGAGCAGGTTGTCATGGAGGTTAGCGAGCTCGTGCTGCCGTACGAGCGCATCAGCCGTGACATGGTCGATGCCGTGGGCGGCAAGAACGCCCACCTTGGCGAGCTCTCCAGTCGGGCCGGCGTGCCCGCGCCGCGAGGCTTCGCCATTTCAACGAGCGCCTACCGCCGTTTTCTGCGCCATCAGGACCTGGAGGACGAGATGCGCAAGCGACTCATGGCCATCCAGCCCGACGATCCGCGCAGCCTGGAGATAGCCGGCCAGGAAATCCAGGAGCTTTTCGAGGCGGCCGATACGCCAGCAGAGCTGGTCGAGGCGGTCCACGCTGCCTACGAGCAATACATAGCCCGCCCGTCCGGGGGCAAGCCCCGCGTGGCCTTGCGCTCCAGCGCCGTGGGCGAGGACAGCGCCCTGACCTATGCCGGCCAGTACCTGACACTGCTCGGCGTCGGGCCAGAGGACCTGATAGCCGGATACAAGCGCGTGGTGGCCAGCCTGTTCACCTCCAGGGCCATCACCTACCGGTTGCACAAGGGCGTGCCCTTCGAGGACTCGGCCATGAGCGTGGCCTGTTTGGAGATGGTCGACGCCCGCTCGGCCGGCGTGGTCTTCACGCGCAGCCCCCTGTCCCTGACCGATGACCGCGTGCTCGTGCAATCGATCTGGGGCCTTGGGCCCTATGCCGTGGACGGCGTCGTGCCTCCGGACACCTTCGTCTTCGAGCGCTCGCCATCTGGTCCGCGCCTGGTGG
Source organism: Desulfocurvibacter africanus subsp. africanus DSM 2603 (assembly GCF_000422545.1). Lineage (NCBI taxonomy): Bacteria > Pseudomonadati > Thermodesulfobacteriota > Desulfovibrionia > Desulfovibrionales > Desulfovibrionaceae > Desulfocurvibacter > Desulfocurvibacter africanus. The sequence continues at coordinate 409,673 of NZ_AULZ01000001.1, read as the reverse complement.
AACGCCAGGTGAGCCGCAAGGACATCCGCCTGGCCCTCGCCGAAGACGGCAAGCTCGCGTGCATGGATGTGGAGGAGGCGCTACGCGAACAGCCCAGCTTGAACGACGCGCAAGCCACCGAGCTGGCAGCCTTGGCCTTGCGTCTGGAGGAGCACTTCGGCGGACCGCAGGACGTCGAGTTCGCCCTGGACCAGGCGGACCGCCTGTTCATTGTCCAATCGCGTCCGCTCCGGCGCGAAGGGCCGGAGAAATCCGAACCGCTGCCGCCTGTTTCCGGCCGCGAGGTGCTCCTGTCGGGAGGCGAGACCGCCTTTCCCGGCGTGGGCTTCGGACCAGTCGTGCATGTGCGCGACAAGGAGGACCTGCTTGGTTTCCCCGATGGCGGAGTGCTCGTGGCCGCGCACTCCTCGCCCAACTATGTGCTGGCCATGCCCAAGGCCAGGGCCATTCTCACGGACACGGGCAGCGTCACCGGCCACATGGCTTCGCTCTGCCGCGAGTTTGGCGTGCCGTCGATCCTCAACTTGCGCAGCGCCGTCGAGACGCTCCAATCTGGCGAGCTCGTCACCGTGGACGCCATCTCGCGCCGGGTTTATCGCGGCAGGGTGGACGAACTACTGGCCCTGTCCCGCGAGCGCACGGTGCTCATGCAAGGCACTCCGGTGCACGACGCCCTATCGCGACTGGCCAAGCACATCGTGCCCCTGCACCTTACCGACCCGGCAGCGCCCGAGTTCGGGCCGCAGGGCTGCAGCACCATCCACGACATCACCCGGCTGGCGCACGAGCTGTCCTACTCCGAGATGTTCTCGGTGGGCGACAGCGCCTCGGACCACGAGGGCATGGCCGTGAAACTCCGCGCGCCCATCCCCCTGGACCTCTACCTGCTGGACCTTGGCGGCGGGCTGGCCGTATCGGACATGTTCGTCGTCGGCCCCGAGGAAGTCACCTCCCGCCCGTTCACGTCGGTCCTGCGCGGCATGACCGACGAGCGCTTGAGTTCCCGCGTACCCAAGCCCGTGAACATTGGCGGCTTCCTGTCGGTCATGAGCCAGCAGATGCTCACCCCGCCGAACCTGACCGTGGAGCGTTTCGGCGACAAGAGCTACGCCATCATTTCGGACAAGTACCTCAATTTCAGCTCGCGCGTGGGTTACCACTACTCCATTCTGGACAGCTACTGCGGCAACACCGTGAACAAGAACTACGTGAGCTTCAAGTTCACGGGCGGCGCGGCCGACGAGGTACGCCGAAACCGCCGCGTGCGCGCCATCGCGCTCATTCTCCAGCGGTTGGGCTTCACGGTGGAGGTCATAGCCGACCGCGTCTCCGCGCGCATCCAGAAGCTCGAAGCCCGCGATATCGAGCCCCGTCTGGAAGCAATGGGCCGTCTGCTCATCTTCACCCGCCAAATGGACATGCTCATGCACAGCGATGCGAGCGTGCAGCACATGGCCGACTGCTTCATTCGCGGCGACTTCAGCTGCGCGGGTATGCCGGAGAAGTAGCGGCGACCAGAGGCGGGACCTCTGCCCATATCCCCCATTCTTTCAATTCTCGCGTCGGGCGCTCCGGCAGGTGCTATGTTGTGCGCCCTGGAGCAGGCCAAGGGCGCACAACATGCCTACACTCGGCTGGAGTCGGCCACGGCTCTGGCTGTGCCGCCTTTACGTTCCCGATCCTGGCCTGCCCAACCCTGTTCGACGGGCGCGCCTGCGTTCCATGGCGGACTCTATCTTGGCCAGCAGCACATCCATGGTGCAGGGCTTGATGAGGTAATCGCAGGCTCCCTGGCAAGCCGCATCCAGGGGCAGGTCCAGCGAGGCGTGGCCCGAGAGGAAAATGACCTCTGGCCTCGTCGGCCGCTTGGCCAGTTCGGCCATGACCTCGGCCCCGTTCATGCCCGGCATCTTCATGTCCAGGAGCAACACATCCACGGGCAGGCTGTCCACGATGCCCAATGCCTCGCGGCCGTCCGCCGCGGCCAGGGCGCGCAGGCCGCTCAGGCCAAGCAGCCTGAGCATGTTGGCCCTGAAACGTACCTCGTCATCCACCACCAGAATCAAGGGATCACCGGTCATGGCAGCCTCCTTCGCTTAATGGGCCTGCCCGTCTTCGCGTCGGCCGGGCCAAGTCGCATCCAGCCTTGCGGGAAAAGCTTTGGCGGCCTCCTGGCCACGGAAAAGCAATATGAGGGCCAAAGCCTGCCCTGACTCCTTGAGGGTTGGTGTTCATCCATGATGAGCTTTTGTGGCCTGAATCCAGGATCCGAACTTATGCAGCGCGTGGCGAGAATGGCAAGACGAACCCAAAGCCGTTGCGCGATCCAGGTGGGCTTGGGCAATTTCATTGCGTAATTATTTACTGCTATTTCAACCAACTGCGGTGGAATGTCACGGCAGAGGCTGGCTCGCTCCTTGCTTTGCCCGGTTGTATGTCGGCGTACTCGGCCGTTTGGACCGGAGGGATAAGTGGACAGCAAACAGTACAAACTGCTCCGTCTCAAGATCATGGGGGCCATCACGGCCTTTTCGCTCATTCCGCTCGTGGCACTGGGCTCGTTCATGCACCTGCAGTTCAGCCAGGGCTACCGCGAACGCATTTCTCATTCGCTCCAGCGCTCGGTGGAGAACCGCAAGGCGGCCATTGACATGTTTTTGGAGGAGAACATCCTGCAACTGCGCAACATGGCCTGGACACACGACTTCGAGCAGATGAGCGACCAGGCCTATCTCCAGCACGTGTTCAGCACCATGCAGAGCGGCAACAAGGCCTTCATCGACCTGGGCGTTATCGACGGCGACGGCCGCCACGCGGCCTACGTCGGACCGTACGAGCTCGGCGATGTGAACTACCGGGGGCAGGACTGGTTCGAGAAGACCATGCTCAAGGGCGTGTACGTGAGCGACGTGTTCATGGGCTTCCGGCAGTTTCCGCATATCATCCTGGCCGTCATGCGCCGGGAGGGCAACAGGTACTGGATCCTGCGCGCAACCCTCGACTCCGAGGTGCTGAACGCCCTCGTGCGAAATTACCAGACGGGCCAGCGGGGCGACGCCTTCCTGGTCAACAGCGCCCATGTGCTGCAGACCTCCTCAGGCCTCAATGGGGCCGTGCTGGGCAAGATGGACCAACTCGCCGGCCCTTCGCGCTTCACCGGCGCGCGCGTGGAGGAGCACTCAGTCCACGGCCGTACAGTGCTTTACGGCATGGCCTGGCTGAACAATGTCGACTGGCTGCTGGTCATCTCCGAGGCGCCGGGAGAGTCCCTTTCGCCGCTCTTCAGGACGCAGGCCATCGTCATTTCCATGGTCGGTGGAGGTTTGCTGCTCATCATGGCCGGCGCGGCAATAGCCACACGGGGCATCGTCGAGGCCCTGGCCCGGACCGACCGTCATAGAGCCGAGCTGGATGCGCGCATCGTTCAGTCCAACAAGATGGCCGCCCTGGGCAAGATGGCCGCGGGCGTGGCCCACGAGGTCAACAATCCGCTCACGCTCATCCGCGAGAGCGCGGGCTGGATCAAGGACCTGCTCACCGAGGAGGACCCCGAGGCCATCAAGAACTACGAGGAAATTGCCGAGGCCGTGGACAAAATCGACCAGAACGTGGAGCGGGCCAAGGGCGTAACACACCGCATGCTCGGCTTCGCCCGGCGCATGGAGCCCATGCAGGAAAACGTGGACCTGAACCAAGTAGCCAAGCAGACCATGGCTTTCCTGCAGAACGAGGCCCTGCACCGTAACATCGAGCTGCGCGCCGAGTTGGCGCCAGACCTGCCGCACACGGCTACGGACACGGCTCAGCTCCAGCAGGTCCTGCTCAACCTGCTGGAGAACGCCATCGACGCCGTGGACCACAACGGCACGGTGACCATCCGTACCCGCACGGAGGAATCCGGCAAGAAGATTCAGTTGAGCGTCATCGATACGGGCAAGGGCATCCCCAAGGAAATGCAAGGCCGTATCTTCGACCCATTCTTCACCACCAAGGGAGTGGGCGAGGGCACGGGCCTGGGCCTGTCCATCAGTTATGGCATCATGGAGCGGCTTGGCGGGGGCATCGCCGTGGAGAGCGAGGAAGGCAAGGGCGCCACGTTCACCTTAACCCTGCCGGTCTGCTAGGCCGGTCCGCAGGAGGCACAGCATGGAACGGGTCAAAGTGCTTATTGTGGACGACGAACATGACTTTCGCCAACTCTTCATCAAACGCTTCACCTTGCGCAATCTCGATGTGGACGGCGTGGGTAGCGGCCGCGAGGCCCTGAAGGCCCTGGACCGCAAGGAATATGACGTGGTGGTGCTCGACGTGCGCATGCCGGGCATGGATGGCATCGAGACGCTCAAGGAGATCAAGAAGCATCATCCATCCTCCGAAGTCATCATGCTCACGGGCCACGGCTCGGTGAAGTCGGGCATCGAGGGCATGAGCCACGGCGCTTTTGACTATGTGCTCAAGCCATTCAAGATCGACGACCTGCTGGAGCGCATCCTCAAGGCCCACGAGCGCCGCGTCCTGTCGCGCGGCGGCTAGCGTTCGGAATCAGAGAGGCGGTCATGGGCAGCGGCGACAACGCACATCCCTCGATTCTCCTGCACGGGAAGGCCCTTCCCTTGGCGGTCCTGGGCTGCTGCCTGCTCGCGGCCTGGCTGGAGCCGGAGCTGGCCTTGCCAGTGGCAATTTTCGCAGCCCTGCTGGTGATCCTTTCCACACGCAGGCTGTTGCGCGCCTGGCGGAGCATGAGCGCCGACCGCAGGGACATGGGCGAGCAGCTCTTCCAGGCCCAGAAACTCGCCGTGCTCGGCGAGCTGGCCGCGGGCGTGGCCCACGAGATCAATACCCCCATGATGATCATCGGCCAGGAGGCCGAGATCATCGGGTTGCTCGTGGACCGCTCGGCTCTGGCCGGCACGCCCCAGGCCGAGGAGATCCGCGAGAGCGTGGAGCAGATCAAAATCCAGGTGGGCCGCTGCGGCGGCATTACCCAGGGCATGCTCCAGGCCGCGCGCAAGCGCGGCACCGTGGACCAGCCTGTGGACATCAACCGGCTCGTGGAGGACATGGTCGTGCTCGTGGAGCGCGAGACGGCCATGGCTGGCGTGAGCCTGGTGCGCATGTACTGCGCGGGGATCCCGCAGGTGATCACCGACGGCCCCAGCTTGCGCCAGGTAGTGCTCAACCTGCTCTCCAACGCGGCCCAGGCCGTCAGGGACGGCGGCAAGATCTTCGTCACCACTGCCCTGCGCGAGGATCATGTGCTTATCGAGATTCGCGATACAGGGGCTGGCATCGCTCCCGAGCACCGCGACAAGCTTTTCAGCCCATTCTTCACCACCAAGCCGGCTGGCCAGGGCACGGGCCTAGGTCTGTCCATCTCTCTGCGCATAATGAACGAGCTGGGCGGCGCCATCAGCGTGAACAGCGAACCGGGCCTGGGCGCGGCCTTCACCATCCACCTGCCGCTTGAACGCGTACAAATCGAGGTAGGCCAATCCACTGGCCGGGCCTGGGCTAGACGCATGCTCCAGGCTTAGCTGTCAGGCAGGGAGGGGACTGTGTTCCCTGATGGGAGGGATCTGTAGAGGGCGAAGCCCTTCCCGGCTCTTATGCTCCAGGATCAGGGAATTGCCCACGCTTTAAGTCAGGATGCGTATCGCGGTGACGAAAAGTGCGCGGATACGCAGCTCATCTCGCTGGCCTTGGTGTGGAAAGCGTGGACATAGAAATTGACCTCGCCGCGGCTGGCCAGATCGTCGTGGCAGCCTTCGGTGGAGCATCCCTCGACTTCGCCGGAGCCGTCCCAGATGTGGTGGCAGGCGGTGCAGGCTCACCCCACGACCCCCAAGTAAGCCTCGCAGCTGGCCTCCTTGTATTGCTCGCTCGGCGCTCCCCTGCTGGGAGAGAAGCGTGCGCAGGCAGGCGAGGACAGCGCGCATGCGGGATACAGATAGCATTTGTAGGGGTAAGCATTACATAAAAATGGTAGGCTCTCCGGCAGATGAACATGGCTATATATTTTAAGCTAAGAGAATACGAAATCAATCTCGCTAATAGTTAATGAGCAGACAAGCTTATTGGCCAAATTGTGCGGTGATATATGCTGCAAGATTATTATGGCTTAGATTGAAATCAACGGCCTATTCCGCGCAAAATGCAGTGCTGCTGAGGAAGGTTAATAAGAAAGTAAGGGGGCTTGATGAAGATCGCTGTTGAGATAACGATTTTCGGACATGTTTTCTCTGAGGTCGTGGACTATCCCGGTACTCCGAAAAGCCATGCGGAAGTCATCCAATGGCTCATTCGTCAGACCGACTTCAAGTGGGTCAACTACGAAGAAGCCTCGACCGAAGACAAGATGGTCTACCACCTCGAGTCAGACATCAAACAGTGAATGGCAATGCTCAATGCAGGAAAATCCGCAAGCGGTTCTCGTTAATTCGAGTGCGCTCCAAAATGAGCGGGTGACAATCGAGTGAGTCCTGGCGTGTCCCCTGGGGAGTGACGAGATGGCCAGCAGGGCTGCTCCACAAGCCGGCACTGGCCCGCCCTTTAGCACGCGTGATATCTAACCCTTTTTGCCGGATTCCTTTTCGGGAAGCAGTTGCGTCATCGGCTTGGGCGTGCTTTCGGTGGAGGGCGGCAGGATGGGATGGGCCACCTCCGGTTGTTTGCCGGTTAGCGCTTTCAGGAATTCTGTGATGATATCGGCATCCTTGCCCTCAAGCTCGAAACCAAGCTGGCTGGAGCCCATGATCTGCACCGCGTCCCGAAGCCGCCAGACCTTTCCCGAGTGGAAGTAGGGCTGGGTGATGGCCACATTGCGCAGAATGGGCGACTTGAATACGTACTTGTCGCTGGCTGTGTTGGTGACCACGAAGCGGCCGGTATCGTTGGTGGGGCGGACATCCTCACTTGGGGCCTCCGCCACGCCGAAAGGATAATAGCCCATGCCTCCCAGGTTGATGCCGTAATGGCAGTCGGAGCAGCCGCTGTCGATGAACAGGCGCAGCCCTTCCTGCTGGGTGGGCGTCAAGGCTGACTCGTCGCCGGTGATGAAGGCGTCCAGCGGTGAGCCGGGGGTGAGCAGAGTAGCCTCAAAGGCCTCGATGGCCTGGGCCATGTTTTCGAAGCTCACGGGGTTCCTCTGTCCGGGAAAGGCCTTGGCGAAGAGGTCCACATATTGGGGGATGCTGGCCAGAGTCGCCACCACTCGATCGGGGGTATTGTTCATCTCCACGGCAGCCTGAACCGGACCTTTGGACTGTTCGGCCAAGTCCTTGGCACGACCGTCCCAGAACTGGGCCACGTTGAAAACGGAATTGAAGGTCGTGGGGGCGTTGCGCGGTCCTTTTTGCCAGCCGTGTCCGATGGAGGTCTCCTGGAGATCCGCTCCGCCCAGGCCTACGTTGTGGCAGGTCTGGCAGCTTATGAGTTGGGAGGCCGACAGGCGCGGGTCGAAATAGAGCAGCCGGCCAAGCTCGACCTTTACGGGCGTGACGATATTTCCGGGCAGCTTGGGCGGATTTTCGGGGATGGGCCGGAAGATAGCCGCGGCTTCCTGTTGCATTGTCTTTTGAGCCAAACCCGTGCCGGGTGCGAGAACAGCGCCCAGGACAATGCCGACGCCGACAAAGGCGGCTAGCCTATATACGGAGGGAAGTGCAAGGAATAGGAGTTTCATGGATAACCTCCGCTCAGGTTTGCTTCGTCCCAGAATATCCTGGTTGAGCGCTCGACTCAACACTGTTCCGCAACGTTGTCGATGCCACGCGGCACGGATCAGGCAAAAAATAAAGGGGGGCCGGCATCACCGGCCCCCTGCCTATTTCCAATACAAAAAAGCGGGTTTCCAAAGGGGCCGAGCCCCTTTGGCGGGTGGGTGCGGGAGGGCGGCGCCCTCCCGCTATCCTAGAGCAGATTGCTTTTAAGACGCCCGCTCCGGCGTTGACGGCGCAAGTGAATTGCGCCTACGCCTACGCGGCGGCAAGCCATGCCGACGCATGGCTTGCAGAGCATTTTCAAAAGCAAAATGCTCTAGGGCCTGTTCACACTAAAGCAGTTTATGAATGAAGATAAGGGCCCAGGGAAATTGCTTCAAACGTAACGCGCTATAATAGCTTTTGTTCTTATATAGCGTTAACAGGCCCTAAAGCACCTTTGTCAGCGTCAACTCAGGCTCTTTCAGCGCAGTCAGGACGTCTTCGCGACCCAACACCACGGTGCGGCCGGCGTCGCGCAGGATGGCGGCGGCATCGGCGAAGCGCTTGAAGCTGCCAGCCGTGGAGGCAAGGATTTCCTCGCGCACCTCTTGCAGGCGTTCTTCGGTGATGCCCTGGAGATGACGGGACAGGGATGTGAAGCCCTTGGCGTCCGGGAGCTGGTAGGCGTCGAAGTCGCCGATGGCTCCCACCACGGCCTTGGTCAGCTCGTCCTTGTCCAGTTTCAGGTCTCGCAGGAAGTCGGCGGCCTCGGAGAACACGCGCAGAGTGCGCTCCAAGTTCGGATCGCGGTAGGAGGCCATGACCATGGTGCCGTTCAGCCGGTCCAGCAGGCAGAAAGCGCCGTAGGCCCCGCCCTGCACGCGCACGCGGTCCCACAGATAGGCCGTGCGCAGCCAGCGCGCCACCACGATATCGCCGCCGGTGATGTCGTATCCCGCTTCGGTCAGGCTTGCGCCGCGTCCCACGTAGTTGACCTGGGCCGGGATGGTCAGCCCCTCGGTCGGCAGGAGCGGCTTGGGCTCAAGCGGCGCGGCCTCGGCGCGGCCCTGGGGCATGGCCGAGGCGAAGCTGCCCACGGCCTTGCGCGCCTTGGCCCAGCTCGCGGCGTCCATGGTCGCGTTGAGGATCATGTTGTCCCGGCGCACGAGCAGCGAGCGCATTTCTTCCAGGGTCGCCAGCACGCGCGGCCAGTCGTTGTCCACGGCTTCGGCCAGGCGGCGCAGGAAGAACAGGTTTTCCGCGCCCGAGAACTGCTCCGCGACCCAGCCCGAGGGCGTGAGCCCAGCCTTGAGGCGCGTCGCCACCACCATGTGTCCCGAGGGCACCACGCGCTGCTCGGCCCTGGCCTTCTCTTCCAGAACCATCTTGCGGAAGCGCTGCTGGTCGTCCAGGCGGACCTCCAGGAGCACCTCGGCCAGAAGGTCCATAAGGTCCTGCGTTTTGTCGACCATGGCCTTGCCGCGCAGGAACAGCCAGGGCACGGCCAGGGGCGAGCCTTCCATGCTGCCGGCAAAGGGCGCGGGATCGATGCCGCCCGTGCGGCTGGCGATGCGCCGGGTCAGGGCAACGAAGTCGCGCCGGTTGGTGCCCATCTCCAGCAGGGCTCGGCCAAAGAGCGGCACGCAGGGCAAGTAGGCCTGCGGCAGCGCGGCCAGGTTCAGGCCCACGTCCACGTAGGCGATGGAGTTGGTGGGCAGGTCGTGCAGCAGGGTCGGGATGCCGGCCAGGGTTTCCTTGTCGCAGGGGATGCGCGTGTTCTCGCGCGGCAAATCCGCGATGGCCAGGCGCGGAATGGTGGCCAGGGCCTCGGGCGAGTCCTGGGCTTCCTGGCGGGCGTGCAATTCCTCGTTGGCGCGCACAACGGCCTGGCGCTCGGTTTCGCCCATGGCCGACAGGGCGTTGTCCAGGCGGCGCTTCTCGCGATCCTCGCGCTCCTGGCCCAGCTTGGCATCGGGCGAAAGCAGCACGGTCACGCGGTGCGGGTTGTCCAGAAAACGGCTGCGCAGCAGCGACTCGAAGACGGGCTCGCGGTCGGCCAGGCGCTCCTTGATGGCCAGCAGGGGCCGCTCGAAGGCGATGAGCGCCAGGGGATCGGCCTCGTAGAGCCAGGTGCTCAGGCTGCGCACCATGAGGGCCAGGCCTCGCGGGAAGCGGCCCGTATTCAGCTCACGCAGGTCGAACTCCACGCTGTTGACCGCGGCCTCGATCATGTCCGCGCCGATGCCGCCGTCGGCCAGCTCTCGCAGGGTGTCCAGCACGATGGTTTCGACCTGCTCCGGGCCGGCCTGCTTGAGGCCCTTGAGTCCCACGGAGAAATACATCTGGCGCAGGTCGCCCTCCAGGCCCACTCCGGCCAGATCCTCGCCCAGCCCAGAATCGATGAGCGCCTTGCGCAGAGGCGAGGAGGGCATGCCGATGAGGATGTGCTCCAGGATGTTCAGGGACAGGTTCAACTCGGCGTTATCCGTGGGGCAGAGCAGCCAGTTGATCGTGACCATGCTGCGGCTCTCGTCCCCGCCGGCGGCATACTTCTTCTCCACGCGCTCGGGCGCGCTCTTGCGCCGCTGCAGGGCCACGGCCGAGTCGGTCTCGATGCGCTCGTAGCCGGAAAGCTCGCGGTCCAGGATGCGCAGCCGCTCCTCGGGGTCGTCGTCGCCGTAGAAGTATATCCAGGCGTTTGACGGGTGGTAGTAGCGGCGGTGGAAGTCCATGAAGGCTTCGAAAGTCAGCTGCGGGATAACCTCCGGGTCGCCGCCTGAATCAAGGCCATAGGTCGTGTCCGGGAACAGGACCTGCTGCGAGTACTCGGATATGAGCCCGTCGGGTGAGGAGTAGGCTCCCTTCATCTCGTTGAAGACCACGCCCTTGTAGGTCATGGGTCCGGCCGAGTCGTCCAGTTCGTGATGCCAGCCTTCCTGCTGCAGGACCTCGGGCGTGAGCCGCGGATGGAATACCGCGTCCAGGTATACGTCCACGAGGTTGTAGAAGTCGCGCACGTTGGTGGATGCCACGGGGTAGCAGGTCTTGTCCGGGTAGGTGAAGGCGTTCAGGAAGGTCTGCAGCGAGCCCTTGAGCAGCTCAACGAAGGGCTCCTTGACCGGATACTTGTCCGAGCCGCACAGCACGGAATGCTCCAGGATGTGCGCCACGCCCGTGGAGTCCTTGGGCGGCGTGCGGAAGCTGATGCCGAAGACCTTGTTCTCGTCGGGCGCGATGACGCTCATGAGTCGCGCACCGGTCTTATCGTGACGGTACAGCCGTACGGTGGAGGAGATTTCCGCGACCTCGGCTTCCCTTTCGAGTCTGAATCCGTGTAACGTATCAGCAACCATGAGGGGCTCCTTTTAGCCTATTGTCCAAACGAGGAGGATACATGGGAAGCCTGGAAAATAAAACCGTCATCGTCACGGGCGCATCCAGGGGCATAGGCCGAGCCCTGGCCCTGGACCTGGCCGGTCGAGGCGCGACCCTGGTGCTCAACTCACGCTCCGCAGGCCCGCTGGGCGAAATCGCCAAAGACTGCACGGCCAAGGGCAGGCGCTGCACGGCCGTGGTCGGCGACGCCAGCGACGCCGACGTGGCGGCCAAGCTGGTGGAGGAGGCCCGCGAGTCCGGCGGGCCGCACGGCTTCGTGCATGCGGCCGGGCTGCTGTTTCCCGGACCGCATCTATGGGAGCTGTCCGAGGAGCGGTTCGATGAGGTTTTCGCCGCCAGCGTCAAGGCCGGCTGGCAGCTCGCGCGCCAGGCGGTCCCGGACATGCGAGGCAAGGAAGGGGCCTTCGCCGTGTTCTTTGGTTCGGGCGCTGCCGAGCTTGTGCAGCCGGGCATCGCGGCCTATTGCGCTGCCAAGGCCGCCGAGGAACACATGGCCCGCCAACTGGCGGCCGAGGCCCCGGACGTGGCGGTCATCGTCTACAGGCCCGGAGTCGTGGAGACGAGCATGCAGCGGCAGGCACGCGAAGCCGAAGGCGGCGCGGCCGAGGAGGTGCGTCAGGTGTTCTGGGAGATAAAGGAGCGCGGGGAGCTCATCACGCCCGAGGAGTCGGCGGCCTTCCTGGCCCGCATCCTGGACGCGGACCCGAGTCGCTACCACGGCAAGACCATTCGGGCGGGTTAGGCTCTGGTTTGGGTTGACCTTTCTCGGCGACAAGGCTAGCAGTCCGGAACCGCGCCCGTAGCTCAGCTGGATAGAGCATCGGACTTCGAATCCGACGGTCGGGAGTTCGAATCTCTCCGGGCGCACCAGTAGACACGATACTTCCTATTCTGACCCCTGTCAGGACAGAGCGTTCTTTCCCCCATCTGGCTCCCAGTAGTGCGGAGCCGCCAGCCTCTTTCGCAGCCATCCATGATCTTAAGACGCGTCCGTCTTCGGTCCGCGCCACGATTTCCTCGGTCGCGTCCCGCCCGGAGGACGATCCCCCGGGCAGGAAGGCGACGTGGAGCTTGCTCAGCTAAGCTTGAAGGAGCCTTTGTTCCTGACTTCGTCCAGCACCTTGGTCAGACCGGCCACGGTGCCGCCGATGTCCGCCAGGTTGGTTGGCAGGATCATGGTGTTCGTTTCCTTGGCCAGTTTGCCGAACTGCTCGATGTACTGCTCGGCAAGACGCAGTGACGCCGCGCCATGCCCGCCGTTCTCCTGAAGGGCCAAGGCTACCCTGCGGATACCCTCGGCCGTGGCCGTGGCGACCGCCTCGATCTGGGCAGCCTCGCCTGCGGCTTCGTTCTTGAGGCGCTCGCGATAGCCTAGGGATTCGTTGATCGCCTTTTCCTTCTCGCCCAGGGATTGGTTGATCGCGGCTTCCCGCTCGCCTTCGGATTTGAGGACCGCCGCGCGCTTCTCGCGTTCGGCTTGCATCTGCTTCTGCATGGACTCCAGGATCGGCTGAGGCATTGTTATGTCCTTGATCTCGTACCGCAGCACCTTGATGCCCCAGCTGGAGGCGGCCTGATCCACGGCGTCCACAACCTTCCGGTTGATCTCCTCACGCTCCTCGAAGGTCTTGTCCAACTCGTAGGTGCCGATGACCGAGCGCAGCGTGGTCTGCGCCAACTGGGTTGCCGCGATCAGGTAATTGTCGATTCCGTAGGCGGCCTGCTTGGCGTCCATGACCTGGATGTAGATCACGCCATCGATGTCCACCACCACGTTGTCCCTGGTCACGCAGGACTGCTTGGGGGTATCGATCACGGTTTCCTTCAGCGAGAACTTGTAGCCGACCTTGTCGATAAACGGGACCAGGATGTGGAAGCCCGCGTCCATCGAGGTTTTGTACTTGCCGAGACGCTCCACCACATAACGGTTCATCTGCGGGACGATGACCGCTGTCTTGACCAGAATGACGAGGGCCAGGACCGCGAGAACAATCGCTACTATTAATCCTTCCATATAGTTTACTCCTCGACTTTGCGCACGCGGAAGGCTCCATGGCCCTCCTCGGCATAGGATACGATGCGGGCGGAATCGCCTGCCTGAAGCACTTCATCCGAATAGGCCTTCCAGTAAGACCCCCGGTATTTGACCTTTCCGGGCGTATTGGGCTGGATAGGTTCAACCACGCTGACGATGGAGCCCATGACTCCGTCGTCGAACTCCCCATCAGGTGCGGACCCGACCAGGTGCCCGTGGAAGACACGCTTGAGATAGGCGCGGAGAATGATGAGCGAGACCACTGCAGAGACGGTGAAGATCAGTATCTGCTGGCTGAGGCTGATATCGAAAAAGGCGACGGCCAAGGCTGCAACCCAGGCGCCAATGGCAAAAAAGAACAATATGAACCCGGGAAGCTGCATTTCCAGGAAAAGAAATACAGCTCCGATCAGGAACCAGATCACATACGCCCGCATGATTCATCCCTCCTTTGCGAACTCGACATTTCAGGGCGTGGCTTGCACGAATTCGGCAACTTGTTGACTCTATTGGCCTTGAAAGCAAGGCTTTGATTTGCAAGCGAAAATCGGACCAACTTGTGCCTGCGCCCTGTAAAGGGGTTCCAGGACCCGAGCGAAGACAGTCCGGAGGGCGCTTTCAGCCTGCCTTTTGCAAAGCGCTCCTGTTGCGCGACTTGGCTGTTTGCCCTGTCCGCGCGGGTTGTCAGGGCTTCGCGATTATCCTATGCGGGGCGCGGAAAACAATTGCTACAGGAGGGGAAGTGACGAAGCGATTCGACTACACGTATTCGGTCTGGTGGAACCTGCTGCTCATCATCGTGGGCAGCGCCGTCCAGGCCTTCGGCCTCAAAGCCATCGCCGTGCAACACGGCTTCGTGGCCAGCGGCGTGTTCGGCGCCGGCATGCTTATAAACTACGCCACGGGCTGGCTCACGCCCGGCATCCTCTATTTCCTTCTCAACCTGCCCCTGTTCGTTGTCGGCTGGCTGTTCGTGAGCCGACGCTTCTTGTTGTACAGCGCCTTCGCCATGGCCGTCATCACGGGGCTCTACGAGGTCATGCCCTCCAGCTCGGGCATCCAGGACCAGCTTTATGCAGCCGTAGCCTCCGGCGCACTGGTCGGCATGGGCGCGGGCCTGGTGCTGCGCTCGCTCGGTTCCAACGGCGGCCTGGACGTCATCGCCGTGCTGCTCTTCCAGCGCTACAACATCGGCATCGGCAAGCTCTATTTCGCCTACAACCTGATCCTGTTCGCCTTCGCCCTGACGGCTCTGCCCGTGGACCTGGTCATCGCCTCGCTCATCATGGTCTTCATCACCAGCGTGGGCGTGGAGTACGTGCTGTCCATGTTCTCCCAGCGCAAGAGCGTGTTCATCGTTTCGGACAAGAACCGCGAGATCGCCCGCGACATCATGGATAAGCTGCGCCAGGGCGCGACGTATATAAAGGGCTACGGCGCGTATTCGGGCCGCGAGAAGGACATCCTCATGACCGTGGTCAACAATGTGCAGCTCAAGAAGCTGGAGGAGATCGTCTTCACTAATGACGATCACGCGCTGTTCATCGTGGAGAACACGTTCAACGTGCTGGGTGCTTCATTTTCGAAGCGGAAGATATACTGACGTGGTATTGTGGGCTATTCGCAAAGATGAGATGGTCGCACCCTAGCCAGGCGCGTCATTCCTTGCGAGCGCCTGAGCCGGCAGGGTCGGTCCTGCGGATGCTGTCAATGAGGAGGTGAAAGCACATTTTCATAGCTGAGATATGTTGTTTAGAGCATTTTGCTTTTGAAAATGCTCTGCAAGCCATGCGTCGGCATGGCTTGCCGCCGCATAGGCGTAGGCGCAATTCACTTGCGCCGTCAACGCCGGAGCGGGCGTCTAAAAGCGATCTGCTCTAAGTCTGCTGTTTCACCATATACACGAGGTCTGACGTCGTAATCTGTGCAAGCATCGAGGTCAGACGTTCACCAGCTTCAACAACCCTGGCCCGAAACAGCTCGACCGCGAATTGATAAAGTTCGTAGTCGAACAGGTTCATGATCCTTATCTGTCTCTCCAGCTTGGGCGAGATCTCATTCCTGCCTTCATACTTGGCATTTACATTCCACTTGGTAACGCAAGGCGGGACAAAGCCGAATTCGTGCGCCAGCAGGGCATAGCTCAGGTCGAATTCCTCGACCACTCCGATGAAATCCATGGCCTTGAGATTCTTTACAGCTTGAAGCAGGTCCTGTTTTGTGGCCGGTTCCCTGTAGTCCCGCGCTGTGCCGAGGGATGAGAGCACCTTTGTCATCATGTTCCCGGCCAGCCTGCGGTCATCGCACGACAAGGCTTCCTCGAGATCGAGATCGAAAGATCCCACGTGTTTTTGCACGTAGTGGCTGCGGCGTATGAAGTAGTAGCACGAGAGGTAGCGATCCACCGGGTGCCGCAGGAAGGTCATCTTCGCCCGGGGAAGACTCCGCTGCTCCGCAAGCTTCCATAGGTCGAACAATTGATCCGGGTGGCCTGAAATGATGAGCGGAGTTGGAGAGGATACTTTGCCGAGGAAGGGATGAGGATCAGCGTTCTCGTGAGTGGGCAGCGGGCATGACGCATCCGTTCCATAAGCTTGTTCCAAAAGCCGCACGACCGTTGTGCCGGCCGTCTTCATGACATGGTAGAAAAAAATGTCTTTATTGAGAGTAGCCATGATTTGAAGTGCCTAGGTATCTCTAACAAGTGATACAAACAAGAAAGGGTTAGCCGATCACTCGACTAACCCTTGAAAAATCATCTGTGGTGGAGCTGAAGAGAATCGAACTCTTGACCTCTTGAATGCCATTCAAGCGCTCTCCCAACTGAGCTACAGCCCCACGCTGTTGGAGGAAGCGAAAATAGCCAAAACTGTCCGAAAGTCAATCGAGAATAATGCGGCGCTTAAAATTTTGTTTCCAAGGCCGGGGAGGGCAGCCGTGCGTTGCCTCGCGCCTCGTCTTATCCTACAACGCTGGAAGCTCTAGTCGTCCGGAGGCGCGATGATCGGCATACTGACCCGCATTTTGGGCAAGCTCTTGTGGGTGGCCGTGGTCTTCTTCGGCATCACGGTCATCAGCTTCTGGGTCATCCACTTGGCTCCGGGCTCTCCCACGGACTTGCAGACCACGCTGAATCCCGAGGTCTCGGCCGAGTCGCGCCGCAGGCTGCAGGAGTTGTACGGCCTGGACAAGCCGCTGTACGTGCAATACGCGAGCTGGGTCGCGCGCATGGCCACCTTCGACTTCGGCCGCTCCATGTCCGGCGACCACCGGCCCGTGTGGGACAAGATCAAGGAACGGCTGCCGCTGACCTTCGGCATGAACATACTGGCCCTGGTCCTGACCCTGGCCATCACCATCCCCATCGGCGTGGCCTCGGCGTATTGGCAGGGCGGCTGGTTCGACCGATCCATGACGATCTTCGTCTTCCTCGGGTTCGCCATGCCCGGCTTCTGGCTGGCGCTGCTGCTCATGCTGCTGTTCGGCGTGCACTGGCAGGTGCTGCCGATCTCCGGCCTGACCTCGCTCGACTTCGCCTACCTGTCGACCTGGGAAAAGCTCATGGACCTGGCCAGCCACCTGGCCATGCCGATTTTCATCTACACCTTCGGCAGCCTGGCCGGCATGTCGCGCTTCATGCGCTCCAGCATGCTGGAGGTGCTGCGCCAGGACTACATCCTCACGGCCAAGGCCAAGGGGTTGCCCACGCGCACGGTGGTTTTCAAACACGCCCTGCGCAACGCGCTCCTGCCGGTCATCACCATCCTGGGCCTGTCGATTCCCGGCCTCATCGGCGGCAGCGTGATCATCGAGTCCATTTTCGCCCTGCCGGGGCTGGGGCAGCTCTTCTACCAGGGCGTCATGTCCCGCGACTATCCGCTCATCATGGGCAACCTAGTGCTCGGCGCGGTGCTGACCCTGGCCGGCAACCTGCTGGCCGACCTGGCCTACGGCCTGGCCGACCCGCGCATCCGTTCCGGAGGCGGCCGTGCTGGGTAAGCGGATCTATATCGAGGGCGTGTACAAGCAGCCTTCGCGCGTCACATACCTTTTCTCGCGCTACGGAATGCTCGTCATAGGACTCGTGCTGGTGGGCGGCATGTCGCTGGCCGCCATCCTGGCGCCCTGGCTCGCGCCGCATGACCCTTCGCTGCTGGACGTGGACGCCATCCTGCTGCCGCCGCTGTCGCCCGATCATCTGTTGGGCACCGACGCCCTGGGTCGCGACGTGCTCTCGCGCCTGCTGTGGGGCGGGCGCATCTCGTTGTGGGTAGGCTTCGTGGCCGTGGGCCTGTCCGTTTCCATCGGTCTGGTGCTGGGGCTCATCGCCGGCTACAAGGGCGGGCTGACCGACGAGATCGTCATGCGCGGCGTGGACGTCATGCTCTGCTTCCCGTCCTTCTTCCTCATCCTGGCCGTCATCGCCTTCCTGGAGCCCAGCCTGTTCAACATCATGGTCGTCATCGGCCTGACCTCCTGGATGGGCGTGGCGCGCCTGGTGCGCGCCGAGACGCTGACCCTCAAGCGCCGCGACTACGTGCAGGCCGCGCGCGTGTCCGGAGCCGGGCCGCTGCGCATCCTGTTCATCCATATCCTGCCCAACGCCCTGGCGCCCGTGCTGGTGTCCGCCACCCTGGGCGTGGCCGGGGCCATCCTCGTGGAATCCTCCCTGTCATTTCTGGGGCTTGGCGTACAGCCGCCTACCCCGAGTTGGGGAAACATGCTTCTGGAGGGCAAGGAAGTCCTGGAGATCGCACCCTGGCTATCCATCCTGCCCGGCTTGACCATCCTGTTCACCGTGCTCGGCTACAACCTGCTGGGCGAATCCTTGCGCGACCTGTTCGACCCGCGGCTTCGCCAGTAGCGTCGTCCGGCAAAGAGCAAAGAAGAATATGCCTCCGGCGGCCGGGGGGGAATCATTCCCCCCCGGACCCCCTGCATTTGCGTAAGCGGAGTTTTCGACGCAGGAGCGTCGGAAACTCCGCTTACGTGCTATGGCGGCAGGGCTGCCGGTGGATTGCCAGAGGCGGCCGGCTCCTCCGGCAGCCTCGGAAAATAGGGTCCAGGGAGCCTCGCTCCCTGGTGGGAGGGGGCTGGGGAGGGCAAAGACCTTCCCGGCTCTTATGCTTCAGGATCAGGGAATTGCCCGCGCTAGGTCAGAATGCGTAACGCGGCGACGAAATGTGCGCGGATGCGGAAGTTCGCTACAGGACGCCTCGCTGGTCTTCGGGCAACAAAAAAAGGCCGCTCCTTGCGGAGCGGCCTTGAATTCATGTGCATGGCGCGAAAGGCTACTGGGCGCGGCGTTCCTTGGGATGGCAGGCATTGTTGCCGCAAGGAGAGGTGGGCAGATTGGCTTCGCCCTCCAGGGTCATCTTGAGGTGACAGCCACGGCAGCTCGTCTCGCTGGCCTTGGTATGGAAGGCGTGGAAATAGGAATTGACCTCGCCGCGGCTGGTCAGGTCGTCGTGGCAGCCTTCGGTGGAGCAGCTCTCGACTTCGCCGGAGCCGTCCCAGGTGTGGTGGCAGGTGGCGCAGGCCACGGCCTGATGGTCGTAGTGGCTGAACTTGACCTCAGCGAACAGGGCCGTGGGCCGTCCTTCGGGCCGATTGAACTTGAACGAGACGGGGAATTGCAGAACGGTTTCTGCTTCGATGCTCGCGGCCTTAGTCTCTGTCTCGGAGGCGAGGGCCTCGGGTGTTCTGGAGATCTGCGAAACAAACAGGGCCACAAGCAGGACGAACACGACGCCTGCGCCGACGAAATACATCGCTGATTTCATTCCGTTCCCCTCTTTTGTGCGTGCGACGTGACGATTTTCACAAAGGCGCTCTCTACCAAGGAGAAGCAAGTATGTCAACCGACCGTGATTGCTTTGGTAATGATGACTGGGGCATATCATGCGCGAACGCAGTCGCGGGGCTAATTCCGAAATAGCGTGCTGAATACGCATGCGAACTGCAATATTAATATTGCATGTCAGTTGTACTGAATGCTTTGTGCATATTGAAAAGCTTTAAGGTGGGAATTGAATAGAGCTTCTGTCTGGCGAGAGTATGTGTGTTGCTCTGTATCGCCAGACCATTTTTGAATTTGATTTCGCTTGGCGATTACGACATTTGCTCTTCTGGTCCGGAAAATTTCCGTCGTGGTCTTTAGTTGTGTTGTTTGTAGCTGAAATTAAAGCCCTATTGCTTACGGCACGGTGCTTGCTCCAGACGGTCGTGCCTAAGCGAAAGCGCCTGGCGCGCGGCTGTCTCGGGGGGGATGGCCGCTTCCAGACCAAACGACACACGGGAGAATCATGCGCAAATCCATCCTACTCATTATAGTCCTGACCGGCCTGGCGGTTCTCGCAGCCTGCGCGGCGGGCATGCGCCAGCCGGAGACACAAGCGGACCTGGGCGAATACAAGTTTGTGATCCTGCACGAGGCAGGCGACCTCGGCAGTGAACTCGGCTCCACTTTCAGCGGCCTGGGCTTCGATGTTCGCCAGGCCAGCGCGCCCGAGGACAAGGCGCAGACCCTGGTACTCAGTCTGCAGCATATCACGGCCTCGGGCAAGACCAGAGCCAAGGTGCGCCTGTACGAACTGGCATCGGGCCGCGAGATCTATGTGGGTCAGGCTTCCACCGAGGGCGAGGCTTACCCTGAAAGCGTGCTCAAGGCCGCGCGCGCCGCGCTTCTGGGCTTCTATGAACAGTACAAGGCTCCTTCGCCGGATATGGGTCTGCTGGTGGCCGAAAAGGTGGTCGGATCGACCAAGCCCGCGCCGCTCGAGGATTCCGCGCCGGCCGTGACCGTATCCAGCGACGCGGACAAGGACGCTCAGGGGCTTGAGCGCATGACCCGCAATGAGCAGGAACTTAAGAAATATTTCGATGAACGCGGTAAGGACTTGGCCGAGGTCGAGGGCATCTGGGCCAACCAGAAGCTCGGCTACAGCTTGGCTATTTTTCTGGATAAGCAGGAAGGCAAGCGCGAGTTCGCCGGCATGTACCTCAAGGGCGGCGACAAGAATTTCAAGACGGGCGATGTGGTGCTGGATATAGCGGCCAAGGCCGGCCAGGCTTACCCGGCCATGTTTCGCGGCCCCAGCGGCAGCGAGTTCAAGGGCAGCTTCAGCCTTAAGTCGGGCGAACTGGTGGGCATGTTCAAGGACTCCGAGGGCAAAGAGCTTAAGATGGCCTTCGTGCGCGAGTACCCGGCCTCGGCCCAGCCGACCAAGCCCAAGCCGTCTCTCGGTTCCACCGTGGGCAGCGGCTTCCTGCTCAGCAACATGGGCCTTATAGCCACCAACCACCACGTCATCCGCAACGCCGTTGATGTCAGCGTGAGTTTTCCCGCGCTGGGTAAGCGCTTCGAGGCCGAGATTCTCATGAAGGACGAGCGTAACGACTTGGCCATCCTCAGGTTGCGCGGAGCCGAGGAGTTCCTTGGTAAGCTGGGCCCTCTGCCTTATCACCTGGCGCGGCCCAACGAGGTGAAGCTTGGTCAAGATATCGTGACCATGGGCTTCCCCCTGGGCTCCGAGCTGGGCGAGAGCCACAAGATCACCACCGGCGTGGTCAGCTCGCTCAACGGCGTGCGCGGCGAACCGGGCCGCATGCAGATCAGCAATTCCATCCAGCCCGGCAACAGCGGCGGCCCGGTGTTCAACCATAAGGGACAAGTGGTCGGCGTGGTCGTGGGCGCCCTGGATGACGAATACTACCTGCAGAAGAAAGGCTTCGTGCCCCAGAACGTGAACTTCGCCGTCAAGATCGGCTATCTGCACAGCATGGTGGACCTCATCCCGGATGCCGGGCAGTGCAAGCTCCGGCCTGCCAAGGTTCATGCGCCGGCCAACCTGGAGCAGCTGGTCCAGGATTACTCGCCCTACGTAGTCATGATCCGCTCCAAGACCCTGCCCAAGGGCTAGCCATATAGCTTATCCCGCCTCCCGCCCGTGCGGAAGGAGCAAGCCCCTGTCTCGACAGGGGCTTGCTCTTTTTTTGCGCACGGATACGCGTTGGGTCCATCCAGAAATGTTTGCTCAAAAGTCGGGTTGTTGTGCTGGCCAAGGCGCTTCCTTGACTGGTTTGCATTGGAATCGAGGCTGCTTCATGGATGACGGTTGCGCGCTTCACGACTGCGGACGGCTTAGAGCATTTTGCTTTTTAAAATGCTCTGCAAGCCATGCGTCGGCATGGCTTGCCGCCCCGCAGGCGTAGGCGGAATGTAATTCCGCCGTCAACGCCGAAGGGAGCGTCTGAAATGCAAAATGTTTTAGAAGAATCGGGTCTTAATACAAATGGCAATGAGACCGGACTCGGATAGATTCGATCTCATTGGATGCTGCGCGTACTTGTTTTGGGCTGTGCATGGAGTGCGGCAATCCGAAACAGAGGGAAGGAACCCATGTACAGGCTGCCTTTCGCCGCAACGTGCGCCATGATGCTCTCTCTCGTCGGCGCCGCTCATTCCGCCGATGTCGCTGGCGAAGAGGGGATTGCCGACTGGAGCCTTTTCGAGAGCATGGATGCCGACCGGAACGGCTGGATCTCTCAACTGGAGTTCCAGGGCTACTGTCTGGATAATCCGGAAGCGCAACCGCCGTTCGCGGATATCGACACGGACCAGAACGGCACGGTAAGCTGGCAGGAGTGGGCGTTTTCCGGGGCCGAAGAGTCCGAGACGGACAATCCGGAATCGCAAGCCTCCACGGATTTGATCCCGAATGGAGACGGCTCGAGGCCCGAATGATGTCGGGCGGAATGCAGACGCGACCAAACGTCTTGCCAGAACGAAATAAGCAGGCTTCTCGCCTTGGCGTGAGGCCTATCTTTTGGCTCTCCACAAAGTACTCGATCGCTCGGCCTACACGTCGTAGGCGCAAGAATTACGCTGAAGGGATTAGAAGTCCTAGGCTCTAAAAACAAGTGGCAGTCCGGCGAGGATCATTAGACTCAGACTACACTAACTAAGCCTGAATGGTTGAGAGAGCGACAGATAGCGCACTCGGCTTAGTTCCAACCTTAACCAAAGGGACGGAGCCAAATGAAAAGAATTCTTATCGTTTTGACATGCATGGCTGGCCTTTCCATCGCGGGATTTGCCCAGGCTGGCATCTTCGGCGGCGGTGGCGAGCAGCAGGACCAGAACCTCTTCCAGAAGGTCGATGAGAACCAGGATGGCCAGATCAGCCAGCAAGAGTTCAGCGACTACGACTTCGAGGAACAGGACAAGACTCAGTTGTTCAACATGCTCGATGAGCAGGGCCAGGGCCAGATCGACCAGCAACAGTGGCAGATGAAGAAGCAGGGTGGGACGAGCGGTTCCATGCAGGAGATGGGCACGCAGGAAGAGACGGGCGCCACCACCGGCGATACCCAGGAATACGGCACTTCCGATGCACCGGCCATGACAGGCGACACTCCGGGCTCTCCGCAAGGTAGTACCCCGGAATATGGCACGACCGAAGGGGAAACCGGCGGCATGACCACTGGTGGTTCGACCAGTGGAACCGGTTCTGGACAGTAGGATTGGCACATCCCCAGGTGCTTGGCTGAGCGTCTGGATCGTACACAATTCCAAAGCAGGCTCCTTCGGGGGCCTGCTTATTTTGCCTGCCGACGGACCCACGCGATCAGCTATCCGACTGACTATAGTCCAAAGTCCTACATTCAATGGCTTAGAGTTCCCACGCTGAAAAAACAAGTGGATGCCGGAAGGAAGCTGATAATCTCGGCATACTCTGGATCGGCTACAAGGTCGCTCCGGGATACTGCGCTATCGGGGGTGCGCGGTCGTCGGAATAGGAACCTGCAACCAAAGGGATGTACCGATGAAAAAGCTTCTTTTTGTTACATGCACGGCAGGCCTCCTCTTCGCCGGCGTGGCCCAGGCGGGCATTTTCGGCGGCGGTGGCGAGCAGCAGGACCAGGGTCTTTTCCAGAAGATCGACGAAAACCAGGACGGCCAGGTCACTCAGGAAGAGTTCGAGGGCTACTCCTTTGAAGACCAGGAGAAGTCCAAGCTGTTCTCGACCGTTGACCAGAACCAGGACGGCCAGATCACTCAGGAAGAGTTGACCTCCTATGAATCCAGCAGCGGTAGTCTTGAAGGCGGCGCTGCAGGCGAAAGCACGCAGGAGATGGGCACTCAGGAGAGCATGGAGGCTCCCGCCGGTGAGACAGGCACCCAGGAAATGGGCGCTACCGAAGGCGGTGATGCCGGTACGCAGGAGATGGGCACCCAGGAAGGCATGGAAGCTCCCGCCGGTGAAACAGACACCCAAGAAATGGGCGCTACCGAAGGCGGAGCGGCGGCCGGCGGAGCGGCTGGCGGTGCGGCGGGTGGTGCCATGAGCAGCGATACCGGAACCCAAGAGATGGGATCTACTGATACTGGCGCGGCCGGTGAAGCGCAGGCCGATTTCTCGATGGTGGACAAGGATGCCGACGGCCAGGTCACTCAAAGCGAGTTCGATGAGTACAAGGCCCAGGATACGTCCATGACGCACGATTTTTCGACTCTGGACGCCGATCAGGATGGCCAGGTTACCCAGCAGGAATGGCAGGAAAAGATGCAGAGCGGGAGCACTGCCCAGTAGCCTCCGCACAGGCTTGGGAAGCCCGCATGGACTACGAGTCCTGATTGATTGACACCGCGCACTCTCGACAGGGGCAGGGCAAGGGCTTCGGGGAGACCCGGAGCCCTTGAACGTTAGAACCGGCGGAAACTATCGCCCATGTGGGGGCCACGTGGTTGAGAGAATAGTGCAGGGAAAATCAGTGGCAGAAACAGCGAAGCTGCTAAATTTGAAGAGCATGGATAGCGCAGGCCATGCAGGGGGGCTCCACTCATTTAACAAAATGGAGTTGTCCATGAAGAACATCATCGCTTTTTCAATTTTGACCCTGCTCCTCAGCGCCGGAATCGGCCATGCGGATGTCGCTCCAGGCATGCAGCAGGAAGGAGCAGGCCTGTTCGAGCAAATGGACGAGAATGCGGACGGCACCGTCAGCCAGGGCGAGTTCGAGCGGTATAGTCTGGAGGAACAGGATAAGACCCAACTCTTCGCCATCATAGATCAGAATGGCGACGGCATGATCAGCGAGAGCGAGTGGCAGAGTTACAAGGAAGGCGGAGCCGTGCAGCCCAGGGCTGCCGAAGAGCCGGCCATGGAGCAGCCCATGAGCCCAGAAGAGAAAAGTGTCATGGAGGACGAAGAGACCAGCGAGCGCGCCTACGGCCCCGGAGTGGAGAACAAGCAGCGCAGGATGCTGGACGAAAAGATGTCCGGACAACCCGAGTAGCGGTAGACGGTGCGCCATGGCTCATTGACGGTTCAAGAAACTACTCGATCCAAGGGAGGTCAGCGTATGAGGAAGCTCACTATCATCATGGCGTCGGTAGCGATATCGCTTCTCGGTGCCGGCCTGGCCTTCGCCGACATTGGGCCTGGCGTGCAGCAGCAGGAGTACAGCCTGTTCGAGCAGATGGACCAGAATGGCGACGGCATCGTCAGCGAGAGCGAATTCCAGGAGTATAGCCTGAAAGAGCAGGATAAAACCCAACTCTTCGCCGTAATCGACCAGAATGGCGACGGCGTCATCAGCGAGAACGAGTGGATCGCCTATCAGGAGGCCGAGCAGCCGATGGCTACCGAGGAACCCATGGCGGTCGAGGAGCCCGTGAAGGAGAAGCGGGGCTCCAGAGCCGACGTGTGGGACGAGCAGGTCTATGACGTGAACGACCCGCGCAAGATCGAGCCCAAGGACAAGAGCATGAAGGGACAATCCGAATAACGGCGGCGGTCTGTCTGGTAATCGGCAAGCCGGTTCGCCTCGCTGGCGGGCAGGCAGTCAATAGATACGTTCGGCCCCAGGGGAGGGGCAGGGCGTTGCAAACACTCAACAAGGGAGGTCCGAATGAAGGTATCCGTCATTGCGACTGCGGCTGTGGCTGCACTGCTTCTCGCGGGCAGCGCTTACGCAGATGTCCCGGCCGGGACGCAACAGGAAGGCGTCACCCTGTTCGAGCAGATGGATCAGGACGGCGACGGCGTCGTCTCCCAGGGTGAGTTCGATGAGTATAGCCTGGAGGAGGGCGACAAGACACAGCTCTTCGGCGTCATCGATCAGAACGCTGACGGCTCCATAAGCGAGAGCGAATGGCGCGCCTATGAGGCGGGCGAGACAGGCGCCGCGGCAGAGCAGCCGATGGCCACCGAAGAGCCCATGGCGACCGAGGAGCCTGTGCAGGAGAAACGGGGCTCCGGCGCCGACGTATGGGACGAGCAGACCTACGACGTGAACGACCCGCGCAAGATTGAGCCCGAGGACAAGAGCATGGCGGAATAATCCGAGTCGGCTTGTTGGCGGAAAAATTGCCAATGAGCGTCTGGAACGAACAGCGGTCGTAAGATGTGCCTGGGAGTTCCGTGGTAGTGAAGTAGCCGTTCATCGACAGCGCACATGTGTCGCAAGAGAGGGTCTCCCCAAGAGACCCTCTCTTTTTTTTCATTCAGGAGTCTGGCCAGATTGCGCCGGCATGCGGGGCGAGAGCGCAAGCAGCGCATCAGCTGGATGTCTTCGGGACGGCATTTGACAGGTCGAACGGCGCGGTATTATGCGTGCGGGCGTCTAGCTCGTGTCGCACGGTTTTTGCTTACTTGAGGAAATGGACATCTCCCAGGGTCTTCCGGCGTACTCTAATGCATCGGCCGAGCGCCGTGTGCTCATCGTGGCCCATCAGTTTCCGCCCGCGGGTGGCGTGGGCGTCATGCGCATGCTCAAGCTCTGCCGCTACCTGCCGGAACATGGCTGGTGTCCGGCGGTGCTCACGGGCTCTGCCCACGAATACGGCCTGCAGGACCCGGATCTGCTGGCGCAATGTCCCGATCTGCCCATCTACCGAGCCGATGTGCCGACCAGTCTGCGCGTGGCGCATCGGGCCTTAAAGTCCGTCTTTGGGCATCTTGGTCTGGGCTGGCCGTACAAGGCCCTCGGCTATCAACTGCGCGTATACGACGATTTCAAATACTGGCTGCCGTGGGCCGTTGCCGGCGGCCTGCGTGCCGTGCGCGCCTTCCGGCCCCAGGTCATCCTGGCCAGCGGCAACCCGTTTTGCTCTTTCCAGGCCGCGACCACCCTGGCTGCGCTGACCAGCCTGCCCCTGGTGCTCGACTACCGCGACGGCTGGTCCTGGTGCGGCTACCGCCGCCGGCGCGGCGCGCTGCCGGCCTGGCTGGAGCGTCGACTGTTCGAGCCCGTGTGCCTGGCCTCGGCCCAGCGCGTCACCACCACCTCGGAGCCAATGGCTCGGAGCCTCTGCGCACATTATCCCCAGGCCGAAGCCAAGACGGCCGTCATCTACAATGGATATGACCCGGCGGACTTCGCGGGCCTGGACACCAACCCGGAACCAGGCGGCCCGCTGTCAATCAGCTACGTGGGCAAATTCACGGCCTTCCATAGGCCGAACCGCTTCCTGCGCGGCTTGCGTCTGGCCCTGGATCGCGGATGCCCGCCCGTGCGCGTGACCATGGCCGGCGGCCTTGATGCGGGGAGCGAACAGGCCGTGCGCGAGCTGGGCCTGGAGAGCGTGGTGCGCCTCACGCCCTTCCTGCCGCACCATCAGGCCCTGGCTCACTTGCGTGCCGACGTGCTCCTGTCCGTGCTCGATTACGGCCCCAGCCACCGCGACCCCATACCTGGCAAGCTCCTTGAGTACGTAGCCGCGCGTCGGCCCGTGCTGGCAGTGGTTCCGGCCGACTCGCCAGCCTCTGGGATCGTGCGCGAGCTGGGTCTGGGCCGGGTGGTCGATCCCGAGGACGGCGAGGCCATTGCCGCGGCGATTACGGAACTGGCTACGGAAAAGCAGGCCCATGGCCCGCTTCCAGAGCCGGCTCGGAGCCCACTGGCCGAGCGCTACAGCCGCCCCTTTCAGGCCGGGCAGTTCGCGGCGGTGCTGGAGGAGGCGCTGGCGGTCAAGGCCGGCGGAGAACTTGGCTGCTCCACGCGATTGGGGGCACGGTCATGACACGAGCGTTACGCAACGGCGATTTGCCCAAGGGCTTCGCGGACCAAAAAGAGCAAGATGCTTCCGGACGTTTGCGCACCCCGCGCTATCCCCTGGGCGAGGTCCTGGCGCTCATCCCCGCGCGCTCAGGATCCAAAGGGTTGCCGGACAAGAACATCACCCCCGTGGGCGGAGTTCCACTGCTGGCGCGCGCCGCGCTCGCCGCGAAAGCCTGCGGCCGCGTGAGCCGGGTCGTCGTGTCCACGGACAGCCCTCGCTACGCCGATATCGCCCGCGCCCATGGCGCGGAAGTCCCGTTCCTGCGGCCTGCGGATTTGGCCCAAGACCGCGCCGACCTGCAGGATACCTTCTTCCACATGCTCGACAGCCTGTACGCCCTCGACGGCTGTCAGCCCGGCGCACTGCTGGTACTCCTGCCCTGCTACCCATTCCGTACTCCCGCCGACCTGGAACGGATCATGGACCGGGCGGAGGATTGCGGGGCTGCCGTATGCATGCCCGGCATTCGTGGCCCGGACCGCTCGGCGCACTGGTTTCTCCGCGACGATCAGGGGCGGGCTGTGCGTCAGGATCTGGATGGTGGCTGCGTGGCCGAGGGCGAAGCCGTGTACCTGCGGCCGTGCAGCTTCTCACTCCTGCGTCTGCCGCCCTGGTCCCTGGTGCATGGCCGGGCCGCATCCTGGGCGGACATGCTGGCTTTGCGCCGCGAATGGCTCGTCCAGGCCGAGGCGCAGGGCATGCTGCGTAATGCGCCCGAAGTCGTGGAGTATGGGGAATTGACCGGCCTGGAGGTCCACGACGCGTGCGATTTGGCCGTGTTGCGCAGGCTTGAGGCGCGAGGGCTGCTGTGAACGCGTGGTCACCGGACGTGCTTGTCGTGCCGGCCGTGCCCCTGCACGGGGATCCGGCCGTGCCGTTGGCCGAAGCGCTGGCTTGTCCCGGCCTTCGCGGTTACGAATTGCTGCGAAACGCTTGGCCCACGGCGCGCGTGGCGCTCGCCGTCAGGCCGACTGGCGCGGCCTGCACAAGAGCCGGGAAGGGCTATGCCTGCCAGAGCGGCTCGCTCTTCCCCAGGCCTCACCCATCAGCGGCGGGCGCGCCCATGGACCTGAGAAGCGAGGGGATGGATCGGCTGGAGCTGGCCGAATCGTCCGACGCGGTTGGCATAATGGACGAAGCGGCCGTGTGGGAGCTGGCTTCATTGATCGGAGCGGAAGAGGTTTGGGAACTTCCTGGCGGCTTGGGTTTGGCGCTGCTGGAGGCCCTGGCCCGCGAGGCTGGCCGGCGCATGGGTTCGGCTGCGCGTCTGGCTGTGTCCAGCCCCTGGTGCGTGCTGGCCGGTCATGCCCGCGTCGCCGCCGAATCGGCCTTGGAGCGCTTCGCATCCGGCGTCGAAGCCGTGGCCACCTGCCGCGAAGTGGAGCCGCATCCGTCGGTCTACCGCCTGGGCCGTTGCCTGGAAGGCGGAGGCATGGCCTGGAGGGCCTATGCCTATGCAGGAGCCTTCAGCTACCCGCCATCGCGCGGCGGGTTCATCAATCCTCAGGGAAAACCGCTGTTCCGGCGTCAGGATTTCCCGCCGCTTTATGAGTTGGACTACGGCCTGACTCTGGGCACGGCCGCAGGCTTGGCGGCCTTGCACTCACGCATGGAGGAGCAGCCCGGCATCCTTGTGCCCAGCCATGATTCCATCCTGCTCATGAGCCTGCTTGACGTGGCCCGCGCCGAGGCCCTGTTTCAGGGCGAAGCGCTTTAATAAGCTTCGTCCATGCCCCACCCGTTCAGGGAAGCACTTTGAACAATTCGCAAATGAATTGCGCGGGCTCAGGGCCGCGTCGGCCCTGGTGGGAGGGTCTGAGAAGGGCAAAGCCCGCTCCAACTCTCATAGTCGTCCTATTTTCTGGTGAAAAAGTAGAATGCTGAATGCGATGTGTCGTCGGGCTCGGCGGGATCGTAGGAATAGGGATTGGGCACTGCTGTCAGCAGCTTCCATTCGGGGCGGTTGCGTTCGATCCAGGTCGTGAATTTCCGGTGGCGCACGTGCGGCGCTCCGGGCTCTTCCCGGTCCGAGGAGTAGATGGCCACGAAGCGCGTGGCCATGCCGAAGAGATGATCCATGTAGGCTTCGAAGAGCGCGTCCTCCACCAGATGGTAGATCACGTCCAGGGACAGGGCCAGCTCGGCGCGCGGGCCGCTGTCCGGTCTGAAGGCCTGTGGATCATAGGCCAGGAAGCGTTTGCTTGGGTCGCCTGCGAAGCGTTGGCGGCACTGCTCCACCGCGGCCGGTGCGATGTCCAGGCCGGTGTAGTCCGGGTAGTCGGCCAGGGCGAGCTGATTGCCATCACCGCAGCCCAGTTCTACGACCGAACGGATGCCGTGCTCGGCGACAAAGGCGTTGAGCGTGTCGGCCTTGAAGGCCGCCAGCCGGCCATAGGAGCCCGCGCCCGAGGTGCGGCCTGCGTGGTAGCGGGCCTGCCAGTAGGCGGCCGTGCCGGGAAAGCCGGGCTTCCGGATATGCGATTGCGGCTCCACGATGCCGGGAGCCAGGGGCGCGAGCAGTTCGGACAGGCGCGCCAGGTGGCGCTCCAGACTGTAGCGCTGCTCCACGAAATCGCGCAGGGCTGCTGGATTGACCGGTTTGCGGCTTAGGGCAGCGCATTCATCCACCGTGGCGAAAAGCCATTCGCGCGGGAATACCTGCTCGGCTCCGGGGAAGTGGTGGATGAGCGGACGGATGCCCTTGGCCATGGCCTCCACGATGTTGTAGCCGAAGCTCTCGCGCAGGCTCGTGGACAGGAGCATATCCTTGTCCTCCAGGAAACCGTTCACGTCGGCCACGCGGCCGTGGAAGAACACGCGGTTTTCCAATCCAAGAATCTGCGTCATGTGCCGCAGGTAGGTATCCAGCTCTCCGCGCTCAAGCTCGTTGCCGAACAGCTCGCCCGCCAGGTGCAGGGTCAGCCGGGGCTCGGTCTTGGCCATGGCCGCGAAGCATTGCAGCAGGAGCGGCGGGCACTTGGTGTGGCGCAGGCTGGCCACGAAGGCGTAGCGGTGCGTGGGCTCGAAGGATCGTTTGAGCGGAAAGCGCGAAAGGTCCATGCCGTTGGGCAGAATCTCCACGCGCGTGCGGCGGATCACGTCGGGCACGCGCGCCACCAGTTCGGCGCGGATATGCTCGGCCACGACCATGAGCAGGTCCACGTTTTCCCAGGCCGTTTGCGCTGGATGGGCTGTAAACGCCTCGAAGCTGTGCAGACGCACGACCATGGGGCAGGCGCGCGGCATGCGGCTCAGGGCCGGCAGGTGCTCGGCAGCCCACTCGACCCAGGCCAACTCGGCCCAGGCCAGGGCCTCGGTGGTTTCCTCGGGGCCGGCCCATTGGCTTTGCTCGTAGCCGCCGATGACGCGTACGTCATGTCGGAGCCGCACGCGGGCCAGGATGTCGCGCAGGAAGGTGTCGGCGTTGCGGCCCAGAAAGAAGGCGATGCGCATTTTTGTTGGCGAACTGCCTTAGACCAAGTCGGGCGGCCCGGCCACGATCATTTCGGCCAGGGTCAGGTCGACCTTGGGCAGCTTGCCGAGTTTCTTGCCCAGCAGGGCGGCTTCCAGGCCCAACAGTTCGCGGTAGAGCGGTGTGCGGTCCATGACCGGGATCTGCGATGTTCCGGCGGACAGCTCCTGTGCTTGCCAGCAGCCCGGGAAGCGCATCTCGCGGCCGTCGGGTCGGCGCAGGAGATTAGGCACGCCGTGCAGGCGGCAGATCATGAGCCGATGGGCATACAGTCCGCACAATCCGTCGTCGTTGAGCGGACACATGACCGCGGGTGTGCGGCCCAAGGTCAGCGATGCTCGGCAGGCTTCCACGTTTTCGTGCGCGCGGCGGACATATTCGGCGCGGCGCTCCTCCGGCAGCTCCTTGAGGCCCTGCCACAGGTAGAGCCACTCCACGTAAGTGTGGTGCTGGAAGTGGCTCAGGCAGCAGTTTTTTTCGCAGCCTTGGCAGGAGAGACCCAGGGCCTGGGCGGCGGCGGAATACTCGGCCTGCATGCGGTCATACAGAATGGCCAGCTTGCGGAATACGGCCTGTCGTGAGCTTTTCATGATATCCTGATGTGTATGGCGTCTAGGAATAGTGCGCGGCCAGCCAATCCATGACGGTTCGTACGCACTCCTCGGGGGAATGCAGATCCGTGTCCACCACGAAATCCGCGGCCTGCGCGTACAGGGGCTGGCGCTCGGCGTAGATGCCGGCGAGGTCCAGTCCGGCGCGGCGCACGAAGCCGCGATTGTCGGCCTTGCCCACGCGCGCCAGGAAGGTCGGCAGGCTGATGCGCAGCCAGATCACGGGTCCCAGCAGGCGCAACCGGGCCATGGCCCTTGGCGAGTAGGCCACGCTGCCCCCCGTGGACAGGACCATGCGGCTGGCGGCCACCGAGGCCACGGTGCGTTCCTCCAGGGCCAGGAAATCCTCGCTGCCGGCGGCGTCGTAGATCTCCTGCAGCGAGCCGCCCATGTAGGCTTCGACGAGCTGGTCAGTGTCCATGTGCGGCCAGCCCAGGGCGTGCGCCAGCAAGGGGGCGAGAGTGGACTTGCCCGCTCCGGCCATGCCGATCAGGCTTACGCAGATGGTCTCCGGGATGTGGACGGCTGTGCTCATGCGCGGGGCTCGCTTTGCTGCGTCGGACTTTGAAGCGGGCCGCGCAGTCCGGAGTATATAAACCCGACGCGCGACGGCGTAAAGTCGCACGGCGCAGGAAAACCTGCTTGGATATCGGGGAGTAAGGAGTCCTGCTTCAGTTTTGTTTGATGTGGCGCGGCACGCCGAAAAGAGCTGAAGCGGAAGACAGGCAAGCTCCTCCCGCCAGCAAGTACCTGACGGGAGGTCTCGACGATCTGACGAAAGCCGGCGCTCTTCGGCGGCGGGCTATCTGTTCGCTGTCGGGGGCGGCTCGCCTGCGGCGGCCAGTGGCCCCAACCCTACCAGGCCCCGGACAGCTCCTGTTCCAAGGCCTGACAGGCCCTATGCAGGTGCTGGCAGTGCTTGAGCAGCAGGCGCTGCTCGTCGGAATCAATTTCTCCTGCCTTTGCCCCTTGCTCGGCCGGCGTCCTTTTCTGCTTTGCCAACATGAGAGCCGCCTGCGCCAGGAAATCCTGGGAATAGCTCACGCCGCAGAAATTCAGGATACGGGCCAACAGGTCATTGGGCGAGTCGATCAAGGCGTCCAGGTTGAGAGCGATGACATTCTCGGCTGGCAGGGTCTTGAGTGCCGAGAGTGCGTGAAGCATGGAGCGCTTGTAATCGAAAATGAAGCTGACCAGGGTATCCGGGCCGCGATTCTCGCCCACGGTGGCCATGTAGCTTTCTTCGGGCGAGCGGAAGAGGTGCACGTAGCGCATGCCTGGGTAGAGTCTGTGCAGTATGCGCACATCGGTACGCGCCAGGGTGCGAATCTCGGCCCAGTAGGCCTTGGCCGCTTCGTTCATGGCGATGAGATTCACTCCGCGCGCAAAGGTGCCCGCGCCCACGGCCAGTTCCTGGCCTTCGAAGGCCGTGGTGAACAAGCGCTTGGCGGACTTGCGGGGCAGCAGTTCATAACGGCCCGGAATTGCCTTGGCAAAGGCCTCGTTGAGTTCAGAAAGGCGCACACGGAAGAATCTGCGCTCGAACATGGCCAGGTCGCAGGTGCCGCGCAGCAGGTCGGCTACGCCGCTGCGGCCTCCCAGGAGGCTGGTCTCGCTGAAAGCCAGCATGCGCGGATGGGAAGCAAGTGCTTCGCCGAGCAGGGCGGCGGCGCTAGCGTCGCTGCCTCCAATGAAAATGTTCATATCCTCCCCCGTGAAGGAGCTTGAAACTGGTGCAAGGAAAATGGCCTGCGTGAGCGCGTGAGCCAGGCGCCGCAGCGCCGAACGGGAGATGGAAAAAGGTAGCGTATGGGCTGGCTCGAAGCCCGTGCGCTGGGTGCTGGCGGATCGCTGGTAAGCTGCTCATCTGCTCGGGCCCGATGGCCTTTTCAGGTAAGCGTGCAATAAGCATGCTGAGCCGGCAACTTTATGCGTGAGCCGATTTGGATGCTGATGGAAATCTGACTGGAGACAGCTTAAGGGTGGCGCTTCGGCTGGTCATGAACACGGGTTTGCCTGGCCGGGGGATGGAGGTGCTTGGCGTCAGAGCAGGCAGGAAGGGTCAATCGCCAGCCTTGGACACCATTTCCGTTCGATTCGTGGATGCCGCCTGCAACGATTTGTGGACTACCGGCTGCCAGTTGGCGGGCAGTATTGTTTTATGTGTTGAAATATATTCCTTCCCTGCAGTTGGCATCCGGCTTGCTTCATCATTGCATCCCGAGCCGACCGGCTGCTCGCTTCCAGTATCAATGCCCTCGCCGGCCCTTCGGGCACAATATACTCAAGGGTGCACATCCATGTTCAAGGGTTTCAAGCGCCTGCTGGCGACGGTCGCGCTCCTGCTGCTTCTGTCCCTGCTGACGCTCCTGTCATCCCTGGCCCACGGGGCGATCCTCCACGGCGGAGAGCAGGCTGACAGCCTTGGGCGCTTCGTGGCCGGACTGCACTACCATTCCTTTTCACCGGAAGAAGCGGAACTGACCATCACCGTGACCAATCTGCAGGACCTTGGCGCGGGGCACATCACGGGTTTTGCCCTGAACAACCCTGGAGGCCGCATCGAGCGCATAGCGCCAGCGCCGGACTTTCCCGACGGCTTTCAGGTGCTCGGCGCGGATGCGCCGCAAGGTGCGGTTCAGGCGGAACGCTTTGGTGATTACGATTTCGGCGCGGCCCTGGATGGTGATTTTTCCGGCGCAGGCGACCCTGAACTGGCCGTAGGCACAGAGTTCGGCTCCGAGACCAAGGCCTTTCGCTTCTATCTGCATGGCAGGGACCTGCACCTCATCGACGACTATTTCTTTCTGGCCGAAACCGCGGAGGATTCCGCAGTCAGGCCGGGCTTCTTCGCGGCGCGTTTTGCCGGCCTGGGCAGGGATGGCGATGAAGCCGCCCTTTCCGTGGCCGACTTCTGGGTATTTCGTTAGGCCATGCTCCCTCCACACGGCGAGAGGCCGGCGGGGGTGGTCCCCGTCGGCCTCTCGTTGTGCGGCGTGCGCAAAAAATTCTATCTGGTCCTTAGAGCATTTTGCTTTTGAAAATGCTCTGCAAGCCATGCGTCGGCATGGCTTGCCGCCGCGTAGGCGTAGGCGCAATTCACTTGCGCCGTCAACGCCGGAGCGGGCGTCTTAAAAGCAATCTGCCTTAGTGCCGGCAGGGTGCAGGCAGCCTAAGTCAGACGCGGGTCCACGGCCTGACGGCCGTATATCTCTGCCAGAATCTCGCGTCCTCCGGCGTCCAGAACCTCTCTAGCCAGGGTCTCGCCCAGTTCCCAGGCTTGCCCAGCCGGGCTGCTGCGCTCGCGGCGGATCACGCGCCGGCCTTCCAGGTCGGCCACCAGGCCGGTCAAGCGCACCTCATCGCCGCGCACTTCGGCGTAGCCCGCGATGGGCACTTGGCAGCCGCCTTCCAGGGCCGTCAGGAAGCCGCGTTCCGCCTGCACGCGCACGCGCGTCTCCGGGTGATCCATGAAGGCGAGCATATCCGCCAGCTCCGCGTCGTCCCTACGATACTCGACGCCCAGCACGCCCTGGGACACGGCAGGCAGGAAATCCGGCGGTCCCAGGACTTCCATCTTGGGCGCGGACAGCCCCAGCCGATTGAGCCCGGCCATGGCCAGCACGATGGCGTCGTACTCGCCGTCCATGAGCTTGCGCAGCCGCGTGTTCACGTTGCCGCGCAGCATCTTGATTTCGAAGTCTGGCCTGCGCATGAGCAACTGGGCCTGGCGGCGGAAGCTGCTGGTGCCTATCACCGCGCCCTCGGGCAGGGCGGCCAGGTTGTCGTAACGCACGGATAACAGAGCGTCGGCCGGCTCCTCCCGCTTTGGCGTAACGCCGATGATCAGCCCCTCGGGCAGCTCCGTGGGCACGTCCTTCATGCTGTGCACGGCCAGGTCGGCACGGCCGTCCAGAAGCGCTTCCTCGATCTCCTTCACGAACAGTCCCTTGCCGCCCACCTTGGCTAGCGGCACGTCCAGGATCTTGTCGCCCTGGGTCTTGAGCATCAACAGCTCGACCTCGAGTCCGGGGTGGCGTTCCACGAGCATGCTCTTGACGTGCTCGGCCTGCCACAAGGCCAGCATGCTTCCGCGCGTGGCTATGGTGAGTTTCGTGCGCATGGTGATCCTTCAGGAGAAGATGCAGGGAGAATCGGGGGGAAGGGGAACCCCTTTTGAGAAAGGGGTTCCCCTTCCCCCCGAGCCCCCCATCCCTTCCTCAAAACTTTTTGGTTTTGGGGCTTGAACGGCCTTGAGGCAACGAAGCGCCTGGGCCGCCCCGGCTTGTGTGGGGCCGCGTGGTGCGGGTCTGGTAGCATGATGCGGCCTGGCTGTCGAATGGGGATGCGGAGCTGAAGGCAAATCAGGGACAGAGGAGTGTAGAGCATTTGCTTTTGAAAATGCTCTGCAAGCCATGCGTCGGCATGGCTTGCCGCCGCGTAGGCGTAGGCGCAATTCATTTGCGCCGTCAACGCCGGAGCGGGCGTCTTATAAGCGATCTGCTCTAAAAAGAGGGCGGAGCCGCTCGATTCGGCCCCGCCCCCCAGCATTCGGGTTGCAACGGCTACTTGGCTCGGATGCCGCTCGTGTCGCGCACGATCTGGAGGATCTCCTCGGCCGGCACTGCGCCGCGCACGGATACTCCGTTGATCACTAGCACGGGCACGCCCGAGAAGCCGAAGGAGCGAAATTCGGCCATGTCCGCCTCGATGCGCTTTTGCACCTCCGGGCTCTGCATGGCCTTCAGGGTCGCTTCGCGCTTTGCGCCGGCTTGGACGGCCAAGTCCAGCAGACCCTTTTCCCCAAGCTCGTCAAGGCGATCCTGGTTCGCGAAGAGCAGGTGGTAGAGTTTGCGTGCGGCCTGCTTGTCCTGCATGCTCACGGCTTCGAAAAGTTTGGCGGCCGTCATGGCGCTTTCGTGCGAGCGCAAGGGGTTGTGCTTGAAGACCATGCGGGCTTGAGTGCCGAGCCGCGCCAAGGCCTTGTCCAATTCCAGGGCCAGGCGCTCGCAGTAGGGGCATTGGAAATCGGAGTACTCAACGATGGTCACGGGAGCCTGGGCCGAGCCCACGAGGATGCGGGATGGATCGACCACCGGCTTGAGCGGATTCTGCTTCTCCCGTTCCTGCTCTTGCTGAATCTCCTGCTGCCGTTTCTTGAGCGCCGCCTGCTGCAGGACATCCAATACATCCACATCTATCTCGCGGATGGCATTCAGGAGGAGTTCCGGGTTTTGCTTGAGAGTTCGGGCCAGTTGCTCCTTGAACTGCTGATCCTGGATCTGCTGCGCTTGGGCGTGGGTTGGAAAACTGGCGGCCAGCAGCAGGATGGCCCAGAGGATGGCGCATAAACGGGGCATTGGTCTCTCCATGGGTTGACTCTTTTAGGGGTGTTGCCCCATTAGGCAGGAAGAGGCTGCCGCCGGGCAGGCACCTTCTGGGTGTACGGCCGCGATATGCGGCGCCGGAAATTCGCACAGGAGAGGCTCGTCTCGCGAACCTGCTATCCAGACCGGCAATGGTAAGCTTCAAGCCTTGCCAAATCAACCTGAAATGGACACTCTGCGGCCCGTGGACCACAATCTTCCGGCTTTCTCCGTACGTGTAAGCCCCAGGGCCAAGCGGGCCAAGCTGGTCTGTTCGGCCAGCCAGGGGCTTGTCGTGGTATTGCCCCAGGGCAGCGATCCATCCTTGGCCGGCAGGCTGGTGGCCCACCACCGGGCCTGGGCCGAGCGGGTCCTGCGCAGGCTGGGCGCATCCGGAAGTCGGATTGCGCAGCCGCCGGCCGAACTGAGCCTGCGCGCCGTGGACAGCGTCGTGCGTCTGGATTACGTGCGCCGGACAGGTCAGGAACTGCGTCTGAATGACAGCGGTCCGGATCGGCTGCTGATAAGCGGCGACCAGCAAGCTCCCGGCTATTTGTCCGGTTTGCGCGCGCTTTTGCTGTCCTGGCTGCGGCGCAGGGCAGCGCGAGATATGCCGCCACTGGTGCGCGAGCAGTCACTGCGTTCGGGGCTCGCCTGCTCGGCCGTACGATTCCGCGCCCAGCGTATGCGCTGGGGCAGCTGCACCGCGGCCGGAGTGCTGCATCTCAACGCCAAGCTGCTGTTCCTGTCCCGCGAGTTGGCCGACTTCGTGATCCTGCACGAGCTCTGTCACACGGTGCACATGGACCATTCCCCGCGCTTCAAGGCCCTGCTGGCCAGCCATGAGCCGGACATGGAGCGTTTGGACGCAGCCCTGCGCACGGCGGGAACCATGGTGCCCGCGCTGCTGAATTGAATGCATAATGCGGCCGCCATGATGGCCTTCCCGCGCGCGTTCTGCTAACATGGCGAGCAAGTGGAGGAATGCGCCATGTCCCAGCCCCGCAGGAATGCAATACCGCCAAACCAAGCATTCGGAATGCTGCTTGCAGCGCTGCTCTTGGCAAGCGGCTGCGCCGGGGCCATGGCCGACTCCGTGGCCCACCTGAATCGCAGCCAGCTTTCGCTCAACGCGCCGGAAACCCTGGAAATGCATTACTGGGACTTCAGCTACGCCGTTGAGCCGTTGCCCGACTCCTACCGCGTGCGAGCCACGGCCTTTCGCAAGGACAACTTTCCGGGCTGGGCCGAGTACGTGAATCGCGGCTGGTTCGCCGCTTATCTGGCCGATCAGGCCGGCAACCTGCTGGCCCAGGATACCACTAGTCTCTACGCCGGATACTTTATTCCCAGCTGGTACGAGAAAGGCGTGGATCTGGAGTTCACCCTGCCAAAGCCGGTCGGAATCCCCGGCCCTTTGACCATCGCCTTCGGCTACAACCTGACCCTGACCGACGCGCGCTGGGGCGGCAGCTTCATCGGCTCGGCGCGGTCCTTCGATTCCGACTACGACTACTTCGACACCATCGAAACCGCCCGCTAACCTCCACGAGACTGGAGCCGAGCCGCTACCCGAAACAGCCGCCTGCGAAACGTAAGCGGCTCGTAACCTCTGGTAATGCAAGCGTCACCCGAGCGTAACGGCCAGACCGTACAAGAAAAGCACCGGTAATCGGTCTTGTCGCGGCCGGTTCCGGCACAACGACCCGTCTCCAAGCAACTCGATGTTGGCAGGCAATCCTTGCACACCCGCGCCACCATGTTGGAGCGCTGTCTCTGCATGGTAAATCCCGCCTGGGTTTGCACCCGATGCTGGTCACGCTCGACCACGCATGACGGCGGGCAAGGCTCCGCCGAACCTTTCGCTAGCGGTTCGTCCGCTGGAGACGGGACTTCCTCCGCCGCGCTGTCGGCGGACCCTGCGACGGTCGCCACGCCTGGGAGGGTGACGCCATGAAGATCGATCTGCACGTCCACTGCAAGTATTCCACGAAACCGTCTCAATGGATTCTCAAGAAGCTGGGCTGCCCCGAGAGCTTCACCCAGCCCGAGAAGCTCTACCGCATCGCCAAGGACAGGGGCATGGACCTGGTGACCATCAGCGACCACAACACCATCGACGGGGCACTGGAAATCGCCCACCTGCCGGACACGTTCATCAGCGAGGAGATCACGGCCTATTTTCCCGAGGACCGCTGCAAGGTGCACGTGCTGGCCCTGGACATCGACGAGGCCATCCACCGCGAGGTCTACAAACTGCGCGAGAACATCTTCGAGCTGGTGCCCTATTTGCGACAGAAGGGCATAACGCATGTCTGCGCCCATCCGCTCTACGGGGTCAACGACAGGCTGACCGTGGAGCACTTCGAGCAACTGCTTCTGCTGTTCAAGAGCTTCGAGTGCAACGGCACGCGCGACGGTTACCAGAACGACGTGCTGCGGGCCATCCTGGCCGGCCTGACGCCGCAGGTCATGGACGAGCTGGCCGAGCGCCACGGCATGGAGCCTGGCTTCGACGAGCCCTGGAAGAAAGGGCTGACCGGCGGCTCCGACGATCACAGCGCCCTGAACATCGCCAGCCTGTACACCGTGGTGGACGGCGCGATGAGCCTGGAGGAGTACAAGCAGGGCTTGCACGAGTGCCGCTCCAGGCCCGAGGGCCGCTGCTCCAATCCCCAGGCCATGGCACTGAATCTCTACTCCATCGCCTACCAGTTCTATAAGAACAGGTTCAAACTGGAACGTTACGTCAACAAGGACATTTTCCTGCGATTCGCGGACAGGTTCCTGGGAGCCGAAGAAGCCCCAAGGGAGAGCGGGGTCATGGACCGTTTGCAGGCCTACTTCACCACGCGCAAGTACCTGCGCGGCAAGTCGCATACCGGCCCGGTACAGGACGTCGTGCGCTTCGAGGCGGCCCGGCTGGTCTGCGACGATCCTGATCTGCTGGCCGTGGCCAAAGGCCAGGCCCTGCCCGAGGGAGAAGTCGAGCGCGAGTGGTTCCGCTTCACCACCCGCGCCTCCAGCCGCGTGCTGACCATCTTCGCCGACAATCTGCTGGGCCACGCCTCGGGAGCCAATATCTTCGACGTCTTCCAGACCGTAGGCTCGGCCGGGGCGCTGTACACGGTGCTCGCGCCCTACTTCGTGGCCTACGGGCTGTTCAAGAAGGACCGCGCCTTTTGTGACAAGGTGGCCGCGCGTTTCGCCGGCAAGCCCGCGCAACAGGAGGCTAAGGTCGGCCACTTCACGGATACTTTCTTCGAGGTCAACGGCGTGGCCAAGACCCTGCAGCGTTCGGTGAATCTGGCCGTGAAGACCGGCCGCGACCTGACCATCGTGACCTGCCACCCGCAAGCGCTCAAGGGCGAGGGCGTGGTGAACTTCGAGCCCGTGGGCGTCTACGACCTGCCCGAGTATCCGGAACTCAAGGTCTTCTACCCGCCGGTGCTGGAGATGCTCCACCACGCCTACGAGCAGGGCTTCACGCACATCCACTCGGCCACGCCCGGCCCCATCGGCCTGACGGCCCTGCTCATCGCGCGCATCCTCAAGTTGCCGCTCTACGGCACCTATCACACGCAGATTCCGCAGTACGTGGGCAAGCTCACCGAAGACAGCTCCATGGAGGAGCTCTCCTGGAAGTACATCCTCTGGTACTACAATCAGTGCGATCTTGTCTTCGCGCCGTCCCAGTCCACGGCGGACGAGCTGATCGCCAAGGGCCTCCCAGCGGACAAGATCCGCGTCTACCCGCGCGGCGTGGACGTGGAGCGCTTTCACCCGGCCAAGCGCAACGGCTTTCTCAAGCGCTACGACATCAAACAGGGCGGCACGCTGCTCTACGTGGGACGCATCTCCAAGGAGAAGAACCTGGATTTGCTGGCCGAGGCCTTCGAGCGCCTGCACCGCTCGCGGCCGGAGGCGAACCTCGTGCTTGCCGGGGATGGCCCCTACAAGGAGGAGTTGCGAGAGCGGCTGCGCGGCCTGCCCTGCGTGTTCACTGGCTACCTGGAGGGCGAGGATCTGGCCGCGCTCTACGCCTCTTGCGACCTGTTCGTCTTCCCCAGCCGCACGGACACTTTCGGCAACGTGGTGCTGGAGGCTCAGGCTTCGGGCTTGCCGGTTATAGTCACGAATGAGGGCGGCCCGCAGGAGAACGTGCTCAAGGGCCAAACCGGCATGGTCGTGGGCGCGGTCAATCCCGGGGAGCTGTGCCGGGCCATGGAGTCTCTTCTGGCTGACCCGTCCCAACGGCGGTCCATGGGACAGTGCGCCCGCACCTATATGGAGGAGCGCTCATTCGAGCAGGCGTTCTACGCCACCTGGGACATGCTCTATCGCGATGCTGCCGCAAGTAGGCAGGTGGCCTGAGCCCCGTGTCTATCTGCCTTGGAATCAAGTGGGGCGCCATCAGGCTGCCCCATTTTTTTATGCATGATATCCATGAAATGTAGATTTAGCTCGATGCACATCAATTCATGCTTGAGAAGTGAACGCGAATCATGTTCATCTTCTAGTCACAACGTAGCGAATGTCTTCCAGCCCTTGAGTTTGGCATGGAGCTTGTATTTTATGTATCAAGCCACCATGCAGAATACACGAATTGTCGTCAGCACCGTTCAGGACGGTTTCGGCCTGCTCAAGGGAGAGATCATCGGAAATTCCGACATCTTCTCCACCTTGTGCCTGACCGTGTTCATGATCATCGTCAGCCTCATCTTCCTGGTCAGTTTCATCAGGACCGTAGCCATGATATGGCATGAACGGTCCGGTCCCTCGCGCGCCCGCAACAGCTTCGCCCGTTCCGAGATCGCAAGCAAGCCCCCCATCGCCAACGCGCGTACCGTCTGAGTCTTGGCGCGGGCAAGGCCCGCATCCGCGTCTCGACCCATGCTCCAGCCTTCCCTTACTTGCACAAACATTGATCCTGGTTGACCACTGCCCGCAAGGCCGGTAGTCCATTAACATGGAATACAGCCGCGAGAATCACCTCAAGAGCCCCAATGCCCCGCGTCGCAGGGTTTACCATCCGCGCAACCCCAAGTTCGCCGTAATCCTGGTGATCCTGGCGGTGATCGTGTGGTTTCTGTTCCGCGCCTGCGGCTGAAGCGGAGTGTGAGGCGCTTGAATCAGCGCAGTGCATTGGCGGGATTCCAGAGCGTGACGCCCGCTCAGCTCCTCATGCCCAAGGGCTTGCGGGCGGTTGGCTTTGTTTCGCAGTTTTTGGTCCGAAGCAGGCCCGACTCTTCTCCAAGAACCTTCACTTATAATTCATATAATATCGGAAAGCTGTCCGAGCCCCAAGCTCATCTCCAAAGCCCTTCCAGGTCCTCATGCAAGACGCCTAGCGTGGCGCAAAACTCAGCAATACTTCCTTGGGCTGGATGGGACCCCATTCCGTGTACACGGCCTCGGCGTCGCGGACCTGCATGTCCACGACTTGGTGCTCGGTGCCCAGCAGCTTGGGCTTGGTATCCACAAGTACGACATCCGAGTAGTAGCTCTGGTCGTAGACCGCGACCCTGACAAGGCCTTTGGCGCCGGCCTGCACTGGCACGCTACAGGGCAAAAGGAATTCGTAGCTCAGGATGCCTTTATTTTGACGGGCAACGAACTGTGTAGCCTTGCTGAAGGCCACTTTGCGGCCGCCCACGACTACATGACTGAAGAAATTGAAGTTCTTTAGATTAACGAAGGCCTCCTGCTCGATATTGCGAGCCTCGGCTTCGCTCAAGCGGCCATCGTCGTTGGCGTCCACCATGTCCACGATCTGGGACGAGAACATCTCGTCGAAGACCCAGCGTTGATGGATGCCGGTCAAACCTTGGAGGTCGAAGACAAAGGTAAGCTCGACGTCGATGAATACGTGCGGGTGCCCGGCCGCGGGAAGCGGTGCGAGGCAAAGGCATAAGGTCAGCAGGCTAAGAATGGCGTGGCGCATTATGTTCTCCGGCATGCTTAAGCAAAGAAAAAGGCCGCACCCAGCAGCATGATGGCCAGCGAGCCGCACAGGCTCAGGGTCGTGAAGGCCATGCGGGCCAGTTTGCCGTCGCGGTTCATGCTGCGCTCCACGGCGCGGCGGAAGAGGATGGTGGCCACTGCGAACAGCGAGGTGGTCAGGGCCATGCCCAGGGCCACGAAGAACAGCGCGGCCAGCCCGGCCCAGAAAATGCCCAGAGTGATGGCGAAAATGAGGATGAGGGCCGAGCCAGGACAGGGGATGAGTCCCGCGCCCAGCGATACGGCCGTCATGCCGCGCGTATCGGCCCGACAGTGGGCATGCTCGTGCGCCCGGCCCATGAACAGGTCCAGAATGGTTTTGACCGTGAGCAGCGCGCCCAAGGCCATGAGCAGGCCGTAACTGATGCGTTGCAGGAGCGCGCCCTGGCTGTCGAAGTCGGCCATGCCCGCGCGCTCCAGGACGAGATTGAGGACGATGACCAGCAGCCCCGCCGAGCCGACGTGCGTGAGCATGCTGCCTGTGCCCAAGGCCAAGCCTTGCAGGATGCTGCCATGGCGGCTCAGGAAGTAGCTGCAGACAAAGCTCTTGCCGTGGCCGGGTCCCAAAGCGTGCACCACGCCATAGGCGAAGCCCGCCAGCAGGAAAAGCCAGAAGGCGCGGCCCATGGGGTTCTCGCGGATATCGCGGGCAAAGGAGGCCATGATGCTGCGCAACTCCTTTTGCAGACTGGCGGTCCAGGTCAGAGTGCGTTGCCAGAGCCGTACAGGTAGCCAGGGCTCGGCCACTTCACCGACGGATTC
Organism: Desulfocurvibacter africanus subsp. africanus DSM 2603; assembly: GCF_000422545.1. Taxonomy (NCBI): domain Bacteria; kingdom Pseudomonadati; phylum Thermodesulfobacteriota; class Desulfovibrionia; order Desulfovibrionales; family Desulfovibrionaceae; genus Desulfocurvibacter; species Desulfocurvibacter africanus. Next base: position 366,260 of record NZ_AULZ01000001.1, on the reverse strand, counting down.
CAGGACCTGGGGCGCGGCCGCTTCCGGCGGCGCTGCAGGTGCAGGCACGGCGCTGAAAAAGGGCGAGGATCCAGGTGTCTTGCCGAGTGTCGAGGCGGTTGGAGCCTCCTCTGCGGGCGGCTCGGTTCCCGCGTCTCTCTCGTCTACCACGTCCTGCGCACCAGCGGAGGTTTCGACGGCTGGCTGACTCCGGGCCGGGCCGAAGAACGGGGATGTAGCGGCATGCGTCATGGCGCTACAGGCAATGACCATGGCCAGAAGAGCGCAGACCAGCAAACGTGGATGACGCGTGATGCAGGGCAAAGCTGGAATAGGCACTGTAGTTCCTTGCAGGATGGAAGATGATTCGCCCGCGCGTGGATAAAGTGACGGTCTCACGGGGCGCAAAGCCAGGATAGCAAGGAGCCTGCCAGGATTTGCGGGCACTGCATGATCCGGCGGCCGCATCCGCGCGCCATGGGGAAGTCTCCGGCGGCCAAAGGGGCAATGCCCCTTTGGAAACCCCATTCAGGCTGACGTAGTCCTTGCAAACAAACCTCGCGAACCGGCCTCAGTAATTCCGCCAGCAGTGCTCGGCGTCGTGGCGTGTGGCCAGGGTTGCGAGCACGGCCAGGAGCAGGGATAGCGGCAGGGCCACTATGTTCGGGTCCAGCCAATGCAGCAGGAAGACCCAGGAACCCTTGGTTGCGTCGGCGACCACGAACAGGATCTGGCACAGGCCGATGGCCTTGGCCACCGACTCGAACACGAACAGCAGCCAGAACATGGAGAAGCCGAAGCCGCCCAGCATGTAGTCCGCGGCCTCGCGCGTGTGCTTCCAGCCCACGTAGCCGAGGTAAAAAACCACGCCCAAGTAAGCCAGCGAAACAAACAGCTTCACGGTTATGCGTCAACGTTCCCGTACGGTGTATGGACAAGGACGTTCCGTTTTACCGCTTGGTGCATCCCCGTCAACTATAGAGCATGGATTTGATGGAGCAACGCGATTTGCCCCAGGCGTGCTTCAACTATATCCAAGCGGTTGATTCGCAGCCCATTTTACCGTGGACCTGTGGCTGGATGTGGCGTATTTACTTTGCCTTTCTTAAACAATATCCGCGACACGCGATAGGGAAGGAACGAAATGAGCGAGCGTTTGCGACAAGTCCTGACCGCTGTTCAGCCCGTGGACACGAGCCTTATCCCGCAAGGCCAGGCCCACTTGGACGACCTGACCAAGCCCAGGGGCAGCCTGGGACGGTTGGAAGAAGTCGCGCTGCGGCTCTATCTCATCTCCGGGGGCTCCAAGCCGAGCGTCGATCCGGCGCGCATCTTCACCATCGCCGGCGACCACGGCGTGGCCGCCGAAGGCGTGAGCCTGTTTCCGCAGGAAGTCTCTCGCCAGATGGTTCTCAATTTCGCCAATGGCGGCGCGGGCATCAACGTGCTGGCCCGCACGGCGGGCATCGGTCTGAGCGTGGTGGACGCAGGCACCGTGGGCGGGACCTATCCCGAGCACCCGGCCCTGATTCAGCGCAAGGTCCGGCCCGGCACGGACAATTTGGCCGTGGGACCGGCCATGAGCGCCGAGGACTGCACACGAGCCCTGGAGCTGGGCATAGACTTGGCCAACATGGCCGCGGACGAGGGCTGCCGCGCTGTGGGCACCGGCGACATGGGCATCGCCAACACCACGCCGTCAACGGCCTTGTTCTGCGCCTACCTGGGACTGGACCCGGAAAAGATCACCGGCCCCGGCACCGGCTTGGCGGCCGATGGCCTTCGTCGCAAGATCGAGGTCATCCGCCGAGGACTGGTGGCCAACCAGACGGCCGTGACCTCGGGCGACCCCTTGCGCATTCTGGCGGCATTGGGCGGTCTGGAAATCGCGGCTTTGTCCGGCCTGATCATCGGCGCTGCCGGCAGGCGCATGGCCGTGGCCGTGGACGGCTTCATTTCCACTGCGGCCTATGTCTCGGCCTGGAAGCTCTGCCCGGCCGTGGCCGACTACTGCTTCCTGAGCCACGCCTCGGCCGAGCCCGGCTATGCGAGCATCATGCAGGTCCTGAAGGCCGACCCGCTCCTGCACCTGGGTCTGCGCCTGGGCGAGGGCACCGGCGCGGCCATGGCCCTGTTCGTGATGCGCTCTGCAGCAGCCATCTTCAACGAGATGGCCACGTTTTCTGGCGCGGGCGTGTGCAAGGCGTAGCAGCCGGATAAGCGGTCTCGCTTCATCGTAAGCCGCCGAGCCATTCTGCTGTCGATTCACTGGAGGAGCTGTCATGAGCAAACAGAGCATAGCCATAGATCTGTCCGTTAGCGACGCGCTGGGTCATGCCGTCATCTGGATCTTCTTTACGGTGATAACCTTGGGCTTCGCCTTCATGTTCTACCCGTATGCGCTTGCCCGGTTCATTATCAACAAGACATACCTCAAGGACGAGTTCGGCAAATTGAGCAGCCGCTTCAACTGCACGCTCGATTTCACCGGCAACCTCGGGCACGCATTGCTCTGGTTCCTGCTCTCTCTGGTGACCTTCGGCCTGGCCTACATCATTTACGTGTACAGAGTGTGGGTATACGCCCTCAACAAAACCAGCCTTGTGCCGGTCGCGCAGGGCACACTGACTTCCCAATACGGAGCCAAGGCCTAAGGGCCACGCCATCCCAGGTCTTTGAGTAATCACGAAAGAAAATCGCGGGTCCAGGAGCGCGTCCGCCCCTGGTGGGTGGGGTCTGGGGAGGGTAAAGCCCTCCCTAGTTCTCATACGGATTTCTTTTGAGCAAACGCATCGAGGCGACCGGTTGCACCGGTCGCCTCGGAATTTTGGGCCTCGGGACCCTTACTGGCTTAGTTTGGGCTATCCGCCCAGATAGGCCTTTTTGACCTCGGGATCGTCCCTGAGCTGGGAGCAGGGGCCGCTGGCCACGATCTCGCCGGTGTCGAGCACATAGCCGCGGTGGGCGAACTTGAGGGCCAGGTTGGCGTTCTGCTCGATAAGCAGGATCGTCAGGCCTTCCTGGTTGAGCTGCTTGAGCGTGCGGAACATGTCGTACATGAGCAGCGGGGCCAAGCCCATGGACGGCTCGTCGAGCATTATGAACTCGCACTTGGTCATGAGCGCGCGGCCCACGGCCAGCATCTGCTGCTCGCCGCCCGAGAGCTGCTCGCTACGCTGCTTGCGGCGCTCGGCCAGGCGTGGGAACAGGTCGTACACGCGCTGGTAATCCTTGGCGATGGTCGGGTCGCCCTTGCGGCCGTAGGTGGCCAACTGCAGGTTCTCTTCCACACTCAGGTTGCCGAAGATGTGCCGGCCCTCGGGCACCAGGGCGATGTTCAGCTTGTCCACCACTTCATGAGGCGGCACGTTCAGCAGGGATTTGCCCTTGAAGAGAATGTCGCCGGACACGACTTTGGGCGCTTCCGGCGGAGGCAGGCGCATGATCGTGTGCAGGGTCGTGGTCTTGCCCGCGCCGTTGGCGCCGATGAGCGTGACGATTTCGCCCTGCTCCACGGTGAAGGAAATGCCGTGCAGGGCCTCGATGTTGCCGTATTTGACGCGCAGATTGTCGACTTGCAGGTACATTAGATCTCCGAATCGCCCAGGTAGGCCTTGATCACGGCGGGGTTCTGCTGGATCTCCGAGGGCGTGCCCTCGGCGATGGTCCGGCCGAAGTCGATGACCTTGATGTACTCGCACAGGCTCATGACCACGGTCATCTGGTGCTCGATCATCCAGATGGTCAGCTTGAATTCCTTGTGAATCCACCGGATGAGCTTGATGAGCCCGTCCACGTCGGCGGAGTTGAGTCCTGCCGCGGGCTCGTCCAGCAACAGCAGATCCGGCTGCACGGACAAGGCGCGGGCGATCTCCACCCGCCGCTGCAGGCCGTAGGGCAGGTTGTTTGGCTTTTCCTCGGCGTAGCGCTTCAGGTCAAGCTGCTCCAGCAGTTGCCAAGCGATGGAGTCTATCTTGGCCTCGGCGCGCTTGTAGCGCTTGGTGCGCAGGAAGCAGTCCATCAGATTGTAGCCCATGCGGTAGTGCTGGGCGATGCGGATGTTGTCCAGCACGCTCAGCTCGTGCCACAGGCGGATGTTCTGGAAGGTGCGCGCCACGCCCAGGGCGGTGACCCCGTGCGGCTTGAGGCCGCGGGTATCCTTGCCCTTGAAGACCACGCTGCCTTGGCTGGGCTTGTAGAAGCCGCTGGCCACGTTGAAGACCGTGGTCTTGCCGGCGCCGTTGGGGCCGATGAGGCCCATGAACTCGCCGCCCTGGAAGGTCAGGTCGAAATCCGAAACGGCGGTCAGACCTCCGAAGCGCATGGTCATGTTTTTCATTTCCAGCAGGGCCATGGCAATCTCCTCGAAGGCTTACTTGAATTTATAGAACTTCCGCAGCCGCGGGAAAATGTCCGACAGCTCGCGGTTGCCCATGATGCCCTCGGGCCGGAACTGCATGAGCAGGATGAGCAGGAGCGGGATGAGCACCCACTTCCATACCTGGGAAATCTCGTAGCCCGCGGGCAGCACATGGATCAGGTGCAGCAACTGGTCGATCCAGGGGATGATGAAGCGCAGGGACTCCAGCAGCAGGGTGAACAGCATGGCGGACATGACCGCGCCGGAAATGGAGCCCATGCCGCCCAGGTAGACCATGACCAGGGCCTCGGTGGACTTGAGGATGGTGAAGGAGCCGGGGTTGATGTAGCCGAGCACGTGGGCGAACAAACCGCCCGCCAGCCCCGCCAGCCCCGAGGAGAGCATGAAGGTCACGAGCTTGATATGGTTCGTGTTCACGCTCATGATTTCGGCGGCCACTTCGTCCTGGCAGATGGCCATTACGCCCTTGCCGTAAGTCGAGGAAACGTAGCGCCGGATGATCCAGACCGTGAACACGGTGCCGATGAAGATCCAGATGACCATCCACGGCAGGTCCAGGGTCTGCTCCATGGCATTGGTCACGCGGCGCATGCCCATGAAGCCCCTGGCCCCGCCAATGGCGTCGATGTTCTCGATGGCGCTCTTGACGATATACAGGGCCGCGATGGTGATGATGGCCAGGTAGTCGCCGCGCGTCTTGAAGGAGGGAATGGCGATGAGCAGTCCGACCAGGGCTGCAGCGAGCGAGCCGATGAGGAGCGCCAGGGGAAAGGCCAGCAGGGTCAGTTCCGGCGGAAGGAGCGGCGCGCCGAATTTGCTCTGGGTGAACAGGATCACGGTGACGAGGGAAGACACGTAAGCGCCCACGGCCATGAACGCGGCGTGGCCGCAGGCGAACTCGCCCATGTTGCCGTTGATCAGGTTCAGGCTGGTGGACATGATGATGTTGATGCCCATGAACATGAGCACCGTCTGCATATAGAGGTTGAGCGCCCCGGTCATGCAGGCGGCCAGCAGGCCCACGAAGGCGATGAGCAGGATGGCCGGCACGCTCAGGCTGCGCAGGTCGAAGCCTGACGTGGCCAGGGTCTCACCGGCGCGGATGGTCGCGCCCGGATCGTTGCGGATTGCCATGTGACTTCCCCCTCTCCCTAAATCTTGGTGGTCTTGGCCATGCCGAAAAGGCCCGTGGGTTTCCAGGTCAGGATGACCAGGAGGATGGTGAAGCTGATGAGGTCGCGCATGGTGGAGGGGAAGACCGCCACGACCATGATCTCCACGAACCCGAGCAGGAAGCCTCCGGCAAAGGCTCCGCGGATGTCGCCGATGCCGCCTACCACGGCGGCGATGAAGGCTTTCCAGCCCACCATGGCGCCCATGTATGGCTCCAGCACCGGGTAGCTCATGGCGAAGAGCACGCCGGCCAGTCCGGCGAAACCGGAGCCCAGGATGAAGGTAAACACGATGATGCTGTCCACGGGGATGCCCATGAGCGGGATGGCGAATTTATCCCAGGAGATGGCGCGCATGGCCATGCCCATTTTGGTCTTGGTGACCACGAACTGCAGAAAGATGAATACGAGGATGGCGGCGAGGATAACCGCGATCTTCACATTGGTCACCGAGAATAGGCCGAAGTCGTAGACCTGGGTGGGGATGAGCTGCGGAAAGCTGCGGCGGCTAGCGCCCAGGATGGCCAGGTTGCCGTTCTCCAGGACCAGGCCGCACATGAGCGCGGTGATGACCACGTACAGCCTGTGCGCGCCCTTGCGCCTAAGCGGCCTATAGGCGATGCGCTCCAGCGTCACGCCCACGGCCGCGGTGAGGATCATGGTCAGCGGGATGGTTAGGGCGAGCACCACGGGGCCGGATAGGCCCAGTTCGGGGCCGAGATTGCCCAGGAAGAACGTGGCCACGCCGAGACCGATGAAGGCCCCGACCATGAATATGTCGCCATGGGCGAAATTGATGAGCAGCAACACGCCGTAGACCAGACAGTAGCCCAGGGCGATGAGCGAGTAGTAGCTTCCCCACTGCAGGGCGTTGAGCACGTTCTGGATCAGGCTCTCAAGCACGGGTCACCTCTAATGCTTCAGCGCGGCGTCCGCCCGCCGCGGGCCCGTGCCGCGAGGCACGGAAAAGACCGGGAGAGCCACGCTCTCCCGGTCATGGTCGACAATAGCCGGGACCGCCTTAAGGGGCCACGGACTTGAAGAACTCGAACTCGCCGGCATCGTTGATCTTGACGATGACCGCGGACTTAACCGGGTCGCCCTGCGGGTCGAACTTCATGGAGCCGGTGATGCCGTCGTAGGACGGAATGGCGGCAAGGGCATCCTTCACGGCCACGCGATCCTGGGCCAGATTGCCGGTCAGCGGGGCGTTCTGGATGGCCTGGACCATCATGCCAAGGGCGTCCCAGGTCAGAGCGGCAACGTCGTCGGGCACGTAGCCGTACTTGGACTTGAAGGCGTCGATGAATTCCTTGGTCTTGCCCGTGGCGCCGGCGGCGGCGTAGTGCGTGGAGAAGTAGTAGCCCTTGCAGGCGTCGCCGCACAGGGTCATGAGCTCAGCGGAACCCCAGGAGTCGGAACCCATGATGGGCTTGTTCCAGCCCAGTTCCTTGGCCTGCTTCACGATGAGGGCAACCTCGGAGTAGTACTGGGGAGTGAACAGCACGTCGGCGCCGGAGCGGATGATGTTGGTCAACTGGGCGCTGAAGTCCTGGTCCTTGGTGGTGAAGGATTCAAAGGCCACCACGGAGCCGGGTCCGTGGATCTCTTCCCAGGCGGCCTTGAAGAACTCGGCCAGGCCTTTGGGATAGTCGCTGGCGACGTCGAAGAGCACGGCGGCCTTCTTGGCGCCGAACTCCTCGGTGGCGAACTTGGCAACCACGGGGCCCTGGAACGGGTCGAGGAAACAGGCGCGGAACACGAAGGGACGATCGGTGGTCGTGGCCGGGTTGGTGGACCAGGGCGCGATCATGGGCGTCTGGTTGGCGTCGGCCACTTCGCCGCCTGGCACGGCCTGCTTGGAGGCCATGGGGCCGATGATGCCCAGGGCCTTGTCCTGCTCAATGAGCTTGAGCTGGGCGTTGACCGCGGACTCGGCCTTGGACTCGTTGTCTTCGTAAACGAACTTCAGGGTGTAGGGCTTGCCGGCGATGTCGATCTTGCCGCCGACCTGCTGAAGGTACATCTCGGCTGCCTGCCGCGAGGACTCGCCCACCTTGGGGATGTCGCCCGTCAGGGGGATGTTGAAGCCGATGACGATATTGCCACCTTCCTGTGAGGCCGGCTTCTGTTCATCGCCGCCGCAACCGGCGGTCAGGAGCAGCCCGAGCGAGAAAACCAACGCAAGCAGAAGACCGCTTCTTTTCATGGTACCTCCCCGATAGAAATGTAAGTGGTGCAGCATTGAGGCTTGGTTTTCATACGCAACTAGACAGGAAAGCACAAGGTTTTCCATTTACGTAAAACGCCAGTTGTCAAGAGAGTTTGTCAGGGCCGTCCAAGTAGATATAATAATATTGGATCCGACGTATCCCGGCGCGGCCACGGCGCGGGGCCACTCTTGCAAGCGCAAGGCTCTTCCAGTAACAGCCATGCCGTTCTGCGACCCCTAGCCAAGGACTCCATACAATATGTCACAGGAAGCCATCGATCGCGTGCTTGCGCATAGCCAGGCCGGCTGCCGGCTGCGCGAGACTTTCTTTCAGGCCAAGGCGACCCTGGTGGCCGATATCGCCAGGGCCATGGCCGTCAGCCTCGCCCGCGGCGGCAAGATCTTGCTGTGCGGCAACGGCGGATCGGCCGCCGACTGCCAGCATATCGCCGCCGAATTCGTCAATCGCTTCAAGCTGGAGCGGCCGCCTCTGCCGGCTCTGGCCTTGACCACGGACTCAAGCATACTTACCGCTATCGGAAACGATTACGGCTTCGAACAAGTGTTCCTGAAGCAGGTGCAGGCCCTGGGCCGCCCCGGCGACGTGCTCGTGGCCATCTCCACCTCGGGCGGAAGCCCGAACGTGCTGGCCGCCCTTCGCGCGGCCAAGGAACGCGAGATCGTCACCGTGGGCTTCACCGGCGCAAGCGGCGGGGCCATGCTGCCCCTGTGCGACTATCCCGTGCTCGTGCCCGAGAAGATAACGGCGCTCATACAGGAAATCCATATCGCCGTGGGCCACCTGCTCTGCGAGCTGGTGGACTACTACCTCTTCGAGGCCGTTTCCGAGCTGACGCCCTACCTGAACGAGGCCTAGCTTCGTCAGTCACAAGGAGATACGCGATGCCAATTTTCGAATACCGTTGCGGCAAGTGCGGCCATGAGTTCGAGGAGCTAGTCTTCGGCCAGAACGCGCCCGCTTGCCCTAAATGTAAGGCCCCCAATGCCGAAAAACTAATGTCCTGCTGCCGGCACAAGAACGCCGACGGAGGCGCCGACTTCGGCTCCGCGCCCTCGGCTTCGTCCTCTGGCGGAGGCTGCGCCGGCTGCTCCGGCGGCAGCTGCGCCACCTGCAAGTAAAGAGCAAAGCGAAGATCGGGAAGGGCTTAGCCCTCCCCGAACCCCACCCACCAGGGTGTAACGACACCCTGGACCCCGTATTCAGAGCCGGCCGATCCGATGGTTTCCATCGGATCGGCCGGCTCTGTTCAGGCCAGGAGGAGGCTTCGCTCCCTTTGCATAAATTTGTGAAGCTGTCCTATCCGCAGGACGTGCAGCCACTGCAGCCTCCGCCGCCACCGCCAAGCTCCATCTCCGACTGCACCACGAAACCCATGGGTGACATGTCCACCGTCAAGGGTGAGGCCTGCTTGAAGAGTTCTTTCTCCATGACGAACTTGTAACCGCCGTCCTCCACCACCTCATCGCCATCGGTTGGCTCGTCGAGAGCCAGCGCGAAGCGCGGTCCGCCGCAGCCATGGTTCAGGTAGATGCGTATCGGAGAGGTTACCTTGTCCTTGAAGTGGTTGTCGATCTGCTCTTTGGCAGCCATTGTGAGAAAAATCATTTGACCTCCATGTATTTATAAAAAACTATTTTGATTGAATAAAATGGTTATGCTTCTTCAGGGTGGCTGCGAAGGCAGCCATGGGCTGGCTTGGACTTATGTTTATATCGACATAGAAAATAGATGAAATTGAAATATGTGATAAGAAGTGGCTTCAAAGCCTTGGGTGAAGTGATCTTGGCCGCATACGCCCAAGGCGTTAGCGCTGGAGAAACTAAATAATTCGGGTGGCGGCAAAGCCCAACCTGCCAAGGCAGCGAAATCGCCGACGTTCCCACGTCGGCGATTTCGCTGCCGTAAATACGGGGGGTCCGGGGGGAATGAATCCCCCCGGCCGCCGGAGACATATTTACTTCCCGCAGTCGACGCAGCCTCCCGGCTTATCCTGCTCTTTTCCGCCTTCCTCGGCGGCCTTGGCGAACTTCAGCAGGGTTTCCACCAGTTCCTTGAGCTTGGCGTCGGCCTTGCCGAAGACCGTGTCCTCGGGGAAGGTGAAGTCCTCGCGCTGCTCGCCGGCGGGCATGCCGGTGAGGATTTCGACGCCTTGGGCAATGGTCTTTACTGGCCAAAGGTGGAACTTGCCCTCCTGGATGGCCTGGGCCACATCCTTGCGCAGCATGAGGTCCTGAACGTTGGTGTGGGGGATCATGACGCCTTGCTCGCCGGTCAGGCCCTTGCTCTTGCATACGTCATAGAAGCCCTCGACCTTCTCGTTGACCCCGCCGATGGGCTGCACTTCGCCCTTTTGGTTCACGGAGCCGGTCACGGCGATGTCCTGGCGCAGGGGCACGCCGGACAGGCTGGACAGGATGGCGTACATCTCCGTGGACGAGGCCGAGTCGCCCTCGATGCCCGAGTAGGACTGCTCGAAGGCTATGGATGCGCTTACGGACAGAGGCTTGTTCTGGGCGAAGACCCGGCGCAGGTATCCCGACAGGATGTACACGCCCTTGTTGTGGATGGGGCCGGACATCTGGGCTTCGCGTTCGATGTTGATGACGCCCTCGCGGCCCAGGGCCGTATTTGCCGTGATGCGTGCGGGCCGGCCGAAGGCGAGGTTGCCCAGGGAGTAGACCGACAGGCCGTTGACCTGGCCCACCACCGCGCCTGTGGTGGAGATCATGAGGCTGTCGCGGTCGATCATCTCCTGGATCTTGTCCTCGATGAGGTTGTCCCTGTACTTGCGCGAGTCCATGGCTCGCTGCACGTGGTGCTCGTTAACGGCTGCGGCCTTCTCCTGTTCGGCCCAGTAGTCGGCCTCGCGGATTATCTCGGCGATGGTCGGGAAGCGCGTGGTGATCTTCTCCTGCCTGCCGGCAAGGCGCACAGCCTCCTCCACGAGCGCGGCCACGCCGGATGCCTCGAATGGCCGCAGTTTTTCCTCCTGGGTTTCCTTGCGCACGAAGCGGGCCATGGCCATGATGGCCTCCTCGTTCTTGTCCATGGAGCGGTCGAAGTCCGCGCGCACGCGGAAGATCTTCTGCACGTCCGGGTCGTACTGGCGCAGCAGATGATAGAGGTAGGTGTCGGCCACGACCACCACCTTGACCTCCACATGAATGGGCTCGGGCTTCAGGCTGGACGACATGAACATGTAGTAGGGGTCGAAGGTCTGGATCTCCATGCGCTCGGTCTTGAGGGCGCGCTTGAGCGCGGGCCACACTCCGGGCTCCATGATGGCGTCCATGAGGTTGAGCACGAGGTAGCCGCCGTTTGCCTTGAGGAAGGAGCCGACCTTGATCTTGGAGTAGTCCGTGCGCCACACGCCCGTGCGGTCGATGACCCGCTCGATGGAGCCGAACAGGTTGCGGTAGGTCGGATAGCCTTCGCGGATGACCGGCGGACTCTCCTGCTCGGAATTATCCACGATCAGGTTGACGTGGTAGGCCATGAACGGGTCGCCCATGACCATGGCCATGCCCGGCGGCAGGCCGGGTATCTGCTGCTGGCCGCCCGTGCGGAAGGTGTCGATGTTCTCGACCATGTCCTCGAGCATGTCCCGCAGGTACTTGCGGATCTTCTCGCTCGTGTACTTTTCACGCAGGGGCTCCATGAGCCGCTGGGCCGAGGCCGTGAACATGTGCTTGTCGACCTGCTCGCCCTTTTCGTTGAGTTCCTTCTGCAGGTCACGAACTTCCAGGAATATCTTGTCGATCTCGCCGCGCAGCCGGTCGTACTTCTCCTTGATCTGCTCGAACTCGTCGCGCGGGAAGCGGCCCTTTTCGACCATCTCCTCCAGGCGCGGCATGGGCACGGGCTCGCTGTCCACGATGGGCATGAGCTCGGGCCGCTGCATCTGGCCGGCCTGGATCTGCACCAGGGCGAAGCCCTCTTCCTTGACCCGCTTGTCCAGGTCCTTGAAGAAGTCCCGCGTGCGCCGCTCGTAGGTTTCCATGATCTCCTTCTTGCGGGCCACGTATTCCTGGCTCTCGAAGATCTGGGGCGCTTCGCGCTTGAGGGTGTCCACGAGGTCGTGGATTTCCTTGCGGAACTCGCTGCCCTCGCCGGACTTGAAGCGCAGCAGGATGGGCGCGTCGGTGTTCTTGAAGTTGTTCACGTAGGCCAGGTCATCGGGCGCTCCGTGCTTGTGCGAGAGTTCCTGAAGGAGCTTCTCCACGCTGGCCATGCGCCCGGTGTGGGGTTCGCCGGTGACGAAGACGTTGTAGCCGGCCTTGTTGATGGCCATGCCGTAACGGAAGGCCTCGACTCCGCGGGCTTGGCCCACGATCTTGTCCAAGGGCTCGATTTCGTCCGTGGTCTTGAAGGGCAGTTGGGACGGGTCGCAGCGCCAGCGCAGTTTGTCGCTGGGCACTTCGGGATGTGTCGGGTTCGTCGGCATCGAAAAACACCTCCATGCTGGCGTGCAGGCGCAAAAGCTATTTGGCTTCAGCCGATTCGGATGGACAGGGGTTTGGGCCTGCTCGGTTCGCACCTAGGCAGGGTGATGGTCAGAGTCTGGTTCTCGAAGATTGCATCGGCTTTGTCGGCATCCACCCGGCAGGGCAGTCGGATGGTGTGCGAGAAGTGGCTGCGGCTTTCGATGGTGGCTCCGCTTTCGCCCATGACGCTGCGCTGCTCATGAGCCAGGAGCAGTCGGTCGTCCTGCACCGCAACCCTGAGATCCTGGGGGTTTACTCCCGGCAGTTCGGCACTGATGACCAGCGCGTCTTCCTCCTGAACGATGTCGATGCTCGGCCCGGCCAGGGCGTCGGGCAGGCCGCAAGTTCCGAAGTCCTCACACAGGCTGGAGAAGAGCGTGTCGAGGTCCCGCTTCATGCGCAGGATTTCTCTGGCGGTCCACAGGGTCAGATCAGGCATTTCGCCCCTCCTTGATGTCTTGTCCCCCATGCAAGGCCGTGGGCCGAGGGGGCTAGCACTCTTATGCTTACATCAGGAAGAGGATCGTGAGAAGGCCGGTTGGAGATGATGTCGACATCTCCAACCGGCTTATAACGCGTGAAGAAAGCAGGCAGTCGCTTGGCTGCGACCGCCTGTCTCAAGAGCAGATTGCTTTTAGAGCAATTTGCGTTTGAACTGAGAGAGGGCGCTGCCCTCTCTCAGACTCTCTCCCGGCAGGGAGCGGCGCTCCCTGCACCCCCATTTTTCATTTTATTTGCAAGGTGCTGTAAGACGCCCGCTCCGGCGTTGACGGTGCAAGTGAATTGCGCCCTACGCCGAAGCTAGCTGCAAGCCATGCCGACGCATGGCTTGCAGCATTTTAAAAAGCAAAAATTTCTAGCTATCGGGAGGTTTTGCCCTGCTCGCAGGGGAAAGCGATGTGGAAGCTCGCTCCGGGCGCGGGTTGGATGTCCAGGTTGCCCTTGAGCTGGCGCACCAGGGTCAGCACGAGCTTGAGTCCCAGGCTGGAGGTGTCCAGCGGGTCGATGTCCGGCGGCAGACCTACGCCGTCGTCGGCCACTCGGAGTACATAGCGGTCGCCGTCGCGGCGGAAGGAGACCTCGATGGCTCCAGCGCGCCCGTCCGGAAAGGCGTACTTGAGGCTGTTGGAGAGCAGCTCGTTGACCATTAGGCCGCAGGGAATGGCCACAGTCACGGGCAGGGCCAGATCTTCCAGGTCCTTGATCAAGCGCACGGAGGAGCTGTTCCGACGGTAGGACTGCATGAGGAAGGAGATGACGCTGGACAGATAGCTGTCGAAATCCACGCTGGACAGGTCATCGGCTTGGTACAGCCGCTCGTGCACCAGGGCCATGGACTGGATGCGGTTCTGGCTCTCGCGAAACAGTTCAGCCACAGCCGGATCGTCCAGGACCTGGGCTTGCAAGCTGAGCAGACTGGAAATGGTTTGCAGGTTGTTCTTGACCCGATGGTGGATCTCCTTGAGCAGGACTTCCTTTTCGCGCAGGGAGTCCCGCAGTCGCCCCTCGTTCAGCTTGCGTTCGCTCACGTCGCGGGCCACGGCCACCATGTAAGGTACGCTGCCAAAGGGCACCACGCGCAGGACGATTTCCACCGGCGCGTCGTGCATTCGACCTCCCGCAGCGGGCAGCGTGGATTCCACGAAGCTCTCCACCTGGCCCGAGCACAGGAAGTCGTCCATGGCCTGCGTGGTCTCGGGTGGCATGAGCTTGTCCAGCCTGAGGCCCAGGAGGCTGTCGCGCGCGCGGCCCAGCAGATCCCCGGCGGCGCCATTGGCGTCGGCTATCCGCAGGGTTTCCAAGTTCACAAGCAAAATGGCGTCCGAAACCTGATCCAGCAGGGCGCGAAAGCGTTCGAGATCCTCCATACGCTCCTTGAGCTCCGGATAGTAGCTCTTGCGCATGGACGTTTCGCCCAGGCCGATAAGCTTCTCGCGCAGCCGGGTATCCGGCCTTGCCTGGGGTTGTCTTAAGCGTTCCGACTCCTGATCATAGGGCTTTCTCATAAATGCCGACGATATCCTCAATGGTAAAGGGGCGGGGATTGGTGACGAGGCATGGATCGCACAAAGCCTTGGCAGCCAGCTCGGGCAGGTCCTCGCGCTGCACGCCCAGCTCAGACAAACGGCAGTTCACGCCTGCTTCGCGCGTGAGCCGGCGCAGAGCCTCCAACAGGGCCTGCCTGCCGCCGGAGTGGTCGCCGACCTCGGGCATGGCCGCGCCCAGGGCCAGCCCTATGTTGCGGTAGCGCCCGGGCGCGGTCTCGTAATTGGCCGCGACCACATGCTCAAGGAGAATGGCGTTGCACAGGCCGTGCGGCAAATCCAGCAGGCCGCCCAGGCCGTGGGCCAGGGCGTGCACGGCCCCGAGAATGGCGTTGGAGAAGGCCAGCCCGGCGTACAGGCTGCCGAGCATCATGCGCGCCCTGGCTTCAAGGTCATGGGGAGCGCGCATGGCCGCCAGCAGGTTGGCGGACACCAGGCGGACGGCCTCCAGAGCGTGCAGGTCCGTGACCGGCGAGCTTGCGTTCGACGCGTAGGCTTCCACGGCGTGGGTCAGTGCGTCCAGACCCGTATGGGCCGTGAGTTCGTAGCCCATGGTCGTTGTGGTGCGGGGATCGATGAGCGCTGCGTCCGGGACCACGGTCTTGCTGACGATGGCGAGCTTGAGCCTGCGGCTTGTATCGCTGACGATGGCGAACTGGGACACGTCGGCCGAGCTGCCGGACGTGGTGGGCACGCAGATGAGCGGCAGGCCCGGCCTGGGCACATTGTCCACGCCCTCGAAGGAGCTGATGTGCCGCTCGTTGGTGACCACGATGCCGATGCCCTTGGCGCAGTCCATGGGGCTGCCGCCGCCCACGGCAACGATGGCGTCGCAGCCCTCGCGCAGGCAGGTTTCCGCTCCGGCCATGACTTCACAGTCGCGCGGATTGGACGAGACCTCCTGGAAGACCACGCCGGGCAGGCCTTCGCGCGCGAGGCTCTCCAGCACCAGCCCGGCACAACCGTGGCGGATCACGCCCGCGTCCGTAACCACCAGCACGCGGCGCGCGCCGAGATTTCTGGCATATCGGCCGGCCAGACCGGCCGCGCCATCGCCGAAAACGAACTCCGGCGCGACGAACTTGCGCAAGTCCAGCAACTTATTCCTGGTCATGATTTCCTCTGCAAGCCGCGCGGGCGTTGCAGCACGCGCCTGCATGCAAAGCTTATCGTTTGCACCGTGAAATGTCACGAGAGGGCTTGCGGGGCTCGAAGCCGGTCCTCTTTTGCATAGCGTTGGGACATGTTACAGGCTTGTCCGGCATGGAATAATCCAGGCCGCAACATAAGCCACCCGGAGAGGCGAGATGATCGGCCATCCTTTCGGCAAGGGCGGCGAGCTGTCGCCCCGCGATTTTGCAAGGGTTTTCATGGAACATATATTGTGGGACGCCGCGGACCGTTGGAAGGAACTTGCGGTTCCAGAAGTTCTGGCGGCCATGGAGCCCGAGGAGCGGCGCAGGGTTTCGGAGGAGGTCTTCCACCTGGTGCGCATGATCGAGCTCAAGGCCGGCCTGGTGGAGGCCGAGAATCAGGCTCCCAAATGGGAGGGCGGGCCGCAGGAGTACTCGCTCAAGGAAAAGCACTGCCACCCGGGCACGCAGGTCAAGCTCATACGGGTCAAGACGAATCCCGACCGCTACGCCATACAGCTTATCAACAATGCCACGGGCGAGTTTATCCAGTCGCTCAAGAACTATTCCCTGGAGGGCGGCATGGAAGTGTCCATCTCCATGGGCTTCAGCGAATCATGGCTGGATAAGATCGGCGTGCGCAAGGAGAACGGAGAGAAATGAACGAATTAATTCTGCGGCCCATCGGTATCGTGCACTCGCCCTGGACCAGCCTGGAAGGCATGCCCATCCAGCCCGCCGGCGCCAGGGACGCCGAGGGACAAGCCGTGCTCGACCCGCAGTACGCGCAGGGGCTGGCCGATCTGGAAGGCTTCTCGCACGCCTATCTGATCTATCATTTCCACGGCAGCCAGGGCTATGCGCTTACTGTTACGCCGTTTTTGGACAATACGCCGCGCGGCTTGTTTTCCACGCGCGCCCCGAGGCGGCCCAATCCCATAGGCCTGTCCGTGGTGCGCGTACTGGGCGTATCCGGCAACGTGCTGCGCATTGCAGGCGTGGACGTGCTCGATGGCACGCCGCTCCTGGACATCAAACCCTATATGCCGGCTTTCGATGCCGTGCCTGAGGCCCGCGCGGGCTGGGCCGAGAAGAGCCAGGCCGATGTAGGCGCGACCCGCTCGGACGATCGCTTCGCCAAGTCTCGGGCTGCGGATTGATTACCCCAGAGTAGATTGCATAAGAGCTGGGAAGGGCTTTGCCCTCCCCAGTCCTCACCCACCAGGGGGCGGACGCGCCCCTGGACCCGCGCAGTTTATTTGCGACCTTTTTAAGCAGCATGGCCAAGGTCCAGGCCGCTACGTGAAAAGCGCGCCCCGACCGGTTATCCCGGCCAGGGCGCGCTCGTTATGACATATGCGCGCAGGCTTGCGGCTATTTCTCGTCCTCGCCCTGGCCCAGGAATGCCTTGTCCAAGGCGCTGAGCAGCAGATGGCCGCCCTCGACGTTGCGCGCCACGGGCAGTCCGCGCGAGGCCATGGTGCGTTGGGCTTCGTAGGAGCGCTGGCCCGAGTTGCAGAAGAGCACCAACGGCTGCTCCGGATCGACCTCCTCCAGGCGCGCCGCCAGTTCCTCGCCGGGGATGTTCAGCCATCTGTCACCAAATTTTTCTATGTACGACGCGGCATTGGCTGCTCCGCGCACGTCCAGGACCTTGAATTTGCCGGCCTCGAAATCCCGCAGGAACTCTCCCATGGGCATGGCCGCATTGACGCCCTCGACAACATTCTGCACCACGTTGGCTGCGGCGTTGAGAATATCCATGGCCTGGGCATAGGGCGGAGCGTAGGCCACCTCCAGGTTGGACACATCCTCCAGCGTGGCCCCGAATCGCATGGCCGCGGCCACGGCGTCCACGCGCCCCTTGACCGCGTCGCCATTGGCGCCGAAGGCCTCGATGCCCAGCACCCGTCGCGTGACGCGGTCGGCGATGAGCCTCAGGTACATGATTTTCGCCGTGGGATAGAAGTGCGCTCGATCATGCATGGCCACGGTGGCCGAAGCCGGCTTGTAGCCCGCGTCCAGGGCCTGGGCTTCGGTCAGGCCGGCGCGGGCCACGCCGGCTTCGAAGGCCTTCATGCAGAAGGATCCCAGCACGGGCGGGAATTCGGCGTGGCTTCCGGTCACGTTGGCCCCGATGACCCGGCCCTGGCGGTTGGCCATGGAGCCGAGCGGCATGTGGACCGTGTTGCCGCTCAGGGCGTGGGGCAGTTCCACGCAGTCGCCGCCAGCAAAGATATTGGGGTCTGAGGAGCGCATGCGCCGGTCCACGAGCACGCCGCCGAAGCGGCCGACGGCCAGGCCGGCCTTGCGCGCCAGCTCGCTGTTGGGGCGCGCGCCCACGGCCAGGATGACCAGCTGGCAATCCAGCCGCTTGCCTGAAGCCGTCTCCAGGGCCTGCACGCCGTTTTCAGCGTCGCC
The DNA here is from genome assembly GCF_000422545.1 of Desulfocurvibacter africanus subsp. africanus DSM 2603. Classification (NCBI taxonomy): domain Bacteria; kingdom Pseudomonadati; phylum Thermodesulfobacteriota; class Desulfovibrionia; order Desulfovibrionales; family Desulfovibrionaceae; genus Desulfocurvibacter; species Desulfocurvibacter africanus. The sequence goes on along the minus strand of NZ_AULZ01000001.1, from coordinate 348,411 downwards.
CACGATGCGCGCGGCGCGCTCGCCAGTCAGGATGGACACGCCGGCCGCGGTGAAGGAGTTCTCCACCAGCCGGGCCATGTCCGGCCCCAGGGCCTGCGGCAGGACGTGCGGCTGCATCTCGATGACCGTGGTCTGGATGCCCCACAGGTCCGCGAACGCCTCGGCCATCTCGAGGCCGATGGCCCCGCCTCCCACGATGACGGCGCTCTCGACCTGGCCGCGCTGCACGCTCTCCTTGATCCATTTGGCCTGGTGCAGGTTGGCCACGGCCATGACTCCGGGCAGGTCGCGGCCCTCGATGGGCGGGATGACCGGGGTGCTGCCAGTGGCCAGCACGAGCGTGTCATAATCCAGCCAGGACTCCTGCCCGCTCTTCAGGTCCTTTACGCGCACTCGCCTGCCGGCCCGGTCGATCTCCAGGGCTTCGGTCTCGGTGAGCGCGCGCACCCGCTTGGTGTTCTCGAAGAAGGCGGCGTCGCGCCGCGCGTGATAGGCAGTGGACAAGAGGCCGTCGATATCGGCCACGTCACCGCCCACGTAGTAGGGGATGCCGCAGCCGCCGTAGGAAATATAGCTGTCGCGGTCGAGCATGACGATATCGGCATCGGGGTCAATTCGCCTTGCGCGGCAGGCGACCTTTGGGCCAAGCGCCACCGCGCCGATGATGACGATCTTGCGTGACATGTCGGGAAGGCTCCTAGTTGAAGGCGATTACGCTCAGGGCTTCCAGAGGGCTCTTCCGGGGCCCATGCCCTGCTTTTTGCTGCGAATGACTTGATACGTCTTGCTGTCCTTGCGCACCAGGGTCAGACCCAGGGCGGGTAGGGTGGCCAACACGTCGCGGCCGAGGATGAGATCCAGCTCGCTGATCATGGCGCCGGCCTTCTGCACGAGCAGCGCGCGCAGGCTGCGGTCGTACTCGGCCAGGGCAGCCAGCTCCTTGATTGAATTGCCCTTGCCGGCCACGGCCTGCTCGGCCAGTTCCAGCACCTTGGAGTACGGACACTTGGCTTCGTGCTCCTCGATAATCGCGGGCAGGCCGCTTTCAGGGGCAAAGAGGTCGGCGCGCGTGAGCCGGTCCTTGTCATAGACCGATTCGAGCTGCTCCGTGTTCCAGCAAAGCAGTGCCTGGCACTCGACGGGCCGGCAATCATAGATGCGGCAAGAGTGTGTCGGTTCCAGAAAACGGCAGACCCAGGATTTTCCCTGGCCCTTGATCTTGATGAGTTCGTTGCCCAAAGGCAGCACCTGGTCCTGGATGGGATCGAAAGCCAACTCGCCCTTGCGCAGCGTGACAAGGTCCGAGCGATTGAGCAGGCCTTTTTCCACCAGCGCGTGATCCTGGGCATGCAGGCTTGGGCCGCCCTTGCGGCAGCATGTTCCGCAACGCTTGCAACTGTCCATGGCATCCATCCGGCGCAGGCTTATGCCGCGCCGCGGGTTGAAAGTCCTGGGGTCGTATTACTTGGCAGGACTCTTCAATGCCACAACAGTCCATGCTCTGTCACTGCATTGAGCCGACCCCAGGCTGAGCGGCTCCGCCGCGCACCCAGCCCGCGAACCACAGGCCGAGCAGGACCAGCTCGACCACGCCGTCGATAAGGTAGATGGGCGAGATGACGCCCGTGGCCGCATAGCCGATTTCCACCACGGCCAGAGCCAAGGCCGAGCCTACGCCCAAGGCCATTTCCTGCAGGCCGATGCGCCGACGTATTGCGGCCATGCCGAGGACCGAGCCGATGACGATGACCAGCGCGCCCACTGTACGCACGAGCCATATGTCCGTCTTGGGCCCGGTCACGGCCATGAACGAGTGGATGTCCACCAGGCTCCACAACCCTGTCAGCACGTACCAGACGCACTGCGTCCCGGCCGCCAGCCGTCGCAGGTCCGTCCTTGCCAGCCATTGCCTCAGGCTCTCTTGCGCGCGTCCTCTCATGTGCAACCTCCGCTGTCTGGCCGTTATTTGGCCCATGCAATCCGCATCACTTCGAACACATGGCAGCATACATCATGTAGGCCGCAAGCCCAAGGGCTTACTCTTCGGAGGACAACCCGTCGGTGTGAAACCTACTGCAAGGGACGAATCCGTCCGATGGCAGGCACCCCCCGATTATCCGTATGGTGCGAGAACGGAAAGGCAGCGGAACCGACCAATGGGACCGATCAATCGCGCGAACGCATCCAAAGGAGGCATGCCATGGCCAAGGCCAACGAAATGTTCCAGTGCCAGATGCACTACTGCGGCTACGTCTACAACCCCGACGAGGGCGATCCCAAGCGCGGGATCAAGGTCGGAACGAAGTTCGGTGAACTTCCCGACGACTGGACCTGCCCCTTTTGTGGCGCCGAGAAGAAGGATTTCAAGCCCCTGGCCGGCCCCGGTTCGGTGCTGTGGGAAAACGTGCGCAACTGGCCCGGCCTGAAAGACAAGCAGTGGGATGAGATCGAAAAGCGCATCGCGAGCGGCGATGTGGAAGGCTATTCCCCGGTGGCCGAGCGGGCCAAGGGAAAAATGGTCTAGTTGGCTACTGGCGATCAACCGAAAATAAAACCTGCGCGCGCCTTCGGCGTCGGGTAAGGAGCAGCCATGGAAGAACGGGCAAATACCCATGACCTGTTGTATTCGGACAAACCCTTGAAGGACTTCCTGTCCATATACCTCATGAAGGGCCTGCCGGATGCCTTTAACACCACGGATGATGCCGGAACCGCCGTGTCCCTCGTCCTTGCCGGGCTGGCCAAGCACGTGGGAAAAAGCGGCAGCGAGCGCATCGAAGGCGTGGGAGAGTTCTCCAGCAGCGAAGGCGGCATCATTTTCAAACCCGATCCAGGCTTCCGGGGGCTCATCGAATAGGCCGCCAGGGACGAGGTGCGCACAAGACGGCAGGCTGAAAGGCCCGCCGTTTGCCCGCGATTCAGCGGATGTCGGACAAAGTTCGACGAATTCCAGCGGTGGCTTGCAGTCGAGTCGAGGGATGCTCCGCACCCCGCAGGCTTTCCCGACATGCAGCCGTTTTGAATGATCCGCGGGATTCGTGGCGCATGGCCTCGCTTACTCGGGAGCGCTGAAACAACGGGGGTGGCAGGAGACGTCATGAGTCGCGGCCTGGCCCTGGTAGGCACCTCGGGCTGGCAGTACGACCATTGGAAGGGGCTTTTCTACCCCTCCACGCTGCCCAAGGCCCAGTGGTTCTTTTATTACGCGGCGCGCTTCGCCACGGTGGAGGTCAACAACACCTTCTACCGACTTCCGACCGCCGAGACCTTCGAGCGTTGGCGGGGGCAGGCTCCGTCAAAATTTGTCTATGCCCTCAAGTACAGCCGCTTCGCCACGCATCAGAAGCGGCTCCTGGAGCCTGACAAGCACCTGGAGCCGTTCCTGTCGCGTGCACGCCTGCTTGGAGATCTTCTAGGACCAGTGCTTGTGCAACTCCCGCCCACCATGCGCCCGAATTTGCCCAGGCTGGAGGCCTTTCTGTCCGCAGCTCCATCGGACCTGCGCTGGGCTGTGGAGTTTCGCAACACGGACTGGCTCTCGTCCGATACCCTGGCCATTCTGCGCCGCCATGGCGCGGCCCTGGTGGTGCATGACAAGATTCCAGGCCATGCGGACGAAGCCACGGCTGATTTCGTCTACTACCGCTTCCACGGAGGCAGCTTCGACGGCGGGTACGATCCCGGCACTCTGGCGGACGGCGCCAAGCGCATGGCCGCCCACACGGCCGCCGGTCGGGACGTGTACGCTTATTTCAACAACGATCAAGGAGGGCATGCGGTGCACGACGCCCGCGCTCTCCTGCGCCTGCTTGCCGAGTTGAACGTCAAGACCGGCGGCGTGGCCGTCAAAGCGCACGGCCTGGCCGCAACGGAGGACGTATGGCCCACTCTGTCCGCGCGTTCCACCCCTCGGGTTCGAGGGTAACGCTCCAGTACCTCCTGCATTTCCCGTCAGGGGCTCTGGAAGGAGGCTGGCCCCTGGCGTTTTTCCTGCACGGCGCGGGCGAGCGTGGGGACGACCCGCGGCTGCTGTTGCGCCAGGGGCTTCCTCGCCATGCCGAAGCCCATGCAAAGGATTTGCCCTTTCTGCTCGTCTCGCCTCAATGCCCGGAGTGGTCTTCCTGGCAGCAGCACCTGGGCCATGTGGAAGAGCTGCTGGAGGCGGTCATGGCCGAGCATCCAGTGGATCCCGACAGGATCTATCTCACGGGTATCAGCATGGGCGGATTCGGGGCTTGGTTCCTGGGCACCGAACGGCCGGAGCGCTTCGCCGCCGTGGTGCCCATCTGCGGTTATGGGCCGGAAGCCCTGGGGTTTCCGGAGCGGGTCTGCGCCCTGCGGCAGGTGCCCGTGTGGGCCTTTCATGGGGCGAAAGACACCGTCGTCCCGGCCGAGGAATCCTGCAAGCTCGTGGATGCCTTGCGGCTTTGCGGCGGAGACGTGCGCCTTACGATCTATCCCGATGTCGGACACGACTCCTGGACCCAGACCTATGACGACCCGGAGCTGTACGACTGGATGCTGGCCCAGCGCAAAAGCAGGGCCGTGGAGGGCGAGCCCAAGCAGTCGCGTATGTTGTGATGCGGCCTCGCTGCTTCGCACGGTACACTGCCGCCGCTATATGAATCATACGCATCGAGCCAGCCGGTTCTTCCGGCTGGCTCGAAATACGGGGTCCAGGGCGTTGTTACGCTTGGCAGGGTGGGGTCTGGGGAGGGGCAGCGCCCCTTCCCAGCTCTTGCTTTAGCTTTAGTAATTCCGCCAGCAGTACTCGGCGTGCTCCGCGTCGTGCCTCGTGACGAGCGCCACGGCCACGGCCAGGAGCAGGGAGAAGGGCAGGGCCACGATGTTCGGGTCCAGCCACTGCAGCAGGAAGACCCAGGAGCCCTTGGTTGCGTCGGCGACCAGGGTGGCCTTGCCGAACAGGATCTGGCACAGGCCGATGACCTTGGCCTCGGCTTCATGGACGAACAGCAGCCAGAACATGGAGAAGCCGAAGCCGCCCAGCATGGAGGCCACGGCCGCCGTGCGGCTCATGCGCTTCCAGTAGAGGCCAAGGAAGTAGACCGGCAGAAACGTCGCGGCGCACAGGCCGAAGAAGAAAGCCGTGGCCTTGGCGATGACCGACTCGGGCAGGAACAGCGCCCACACCAGGCCCATGGCGATGGTCACCACGACGCCCCACTGGGTGCCCTTGATGGACTCCTGCTTGCCGAGCCCAAGGCCCTTTTCCAGCAGGTCGCGGCCAAGGGAAGTGCCGCCCGCGTGGTACTGGGAGGACAGGGTGGACATGGCCGCGGCGAGCATGGCCATGAGGAAGAGCGTGGAGAACCAGGCCGGCATGATGGTCTCGATGTAGGTCGGTATGACCACGTCCACATTGCCGCCGGCCACGGCGATGGCGAGCTTGCCGGTCGTCTGGTGGAAGATCACGTTGGACAACGCACCCACTACGAAGGCCACGCCGGTCATGAGCAGGATGAACACGCCGCCGTAGAGCACGGCCCGGTTGAGCTGGCGGTCCGAGGATACGGTCATGTAGCGCACGGCCAACTGGGGCTGGGCCAGTACGCCAACGCCCACGCCGAAGACGATCGTCGTGTAGATGGTCAGCCATAGCGGAGTGCCAAAGCGCGTGCCCTGGGTCCAGCCTTCCAGCCCGCCCGCGCGTAGTTTCTCGGGCATGAGCGCGGCCATGTCCGTCAGGGCCTGGTGGGCCGGGACGACGCCGCCCAGCAGGGAGTAGGTGTGGGCCACCAGGATGAGCATCATGACGACCATGATGCCGCCCTGGAAGGCGTCGGTGTACATGACCGCCTTCATGCCGCCCGTGACCACGTACACGGCCAGAATGAGCGTGAAGCCGATGAGCGCGGCCGCGTAGGGGATGCCGAGCGAGACCTCGATCATGCGCGAGATGCCGATGAGCACGGCCGCGGCGTAGACCGGGATGAACAGGAAGATGACCAGCCCGGCGAAGCCCTGGATGAAGCGGCTCTTGAAGCGCCGGCCCAGGAGCTCGGGGAAGGTGTGACTGTCCAGGGCCACGCCCATGCGCCGCGTGCGCCGGCCGAAGAAGACCATGGCGATGAAGATGCCCACGAAAATGTTGGCGAAGGTCAGCCACAGCAGCGGAAAGCCGAACAGCGAGGCCACGCCGCCGAAGCCCACGATGGCCGAGGTGGAGATGAACGTGGCCCCGTAGGACATGGCCATGATGAACGGGTTCATGCGCCGTCCGGCCAGCATGTAGTCCGCGGCCTCGCGCGTGTGCTTCCAGCCCACGTAGCCGAGGTAAAAAACCACGCCCAAATAGATGAGGGCGATGACGAGCTTCACGGTCATGTCGAAACCGTCCTGAGGTGAAGGGGTGCTGGACGAAAAGGGCCCGGGGGCCGGAGGCAATGGAACGCAGGAGGGGCGGCGGAGAGCGGATGGGCGCTAGGCGCTCTTCTCGCTGTCCGCCTTGGGTAGGACGAACTTCTTGAGCTTGACCTTGTCCGGCTCGCCGCGCTTGTTCCAGTTAAGCACGCCGAAAGCGACGCACAGGGTCGTTGCCGCCAGGCAGGCCCAATACGCCAAGGCCACTTCGAGGCTGCCGAATCCGAGCATTGAATCCCCCCGGAATGGAGTTGCGGAGTACATGCGTGTGAACAGCTTGCTCTTTGCCTTGATTGTGCGGAATATGTCAAACTCCTTTTTTCGCTGAACATTCGCCGCCGACAGCGTCAAGGCAAGCAATGATCACCGCGCATCCGGAAGTATCCCGAAAAAGTTCTTTCTTGATGTCCTAAAAGCGAAATAAAGCCGGCATTTTTATATGCGAATCAAATCACTCGCGATCAAGAAACGCGACATGGCGCACTGGACATGTCTACTAAATGACGCAGAACGGCCTGCGCATTCCTAGGGGACAGACTTGCACTGTGTATTAAACGTGACGGCTGGCGGCGCAGTCGATCACGGGCGCAGACGGGCATGTCGTCATGAATTGCGCGGCTGCCGTGAGCACATTACGTAGTGAATACGTAGTCGGCCGGATTGATGTCGAACCTGGCGGGATCGAGACATTCGATAATGGCGGGGGTGGTGTAATCGGAAAGATCCAACTCCTTGGGAGTTATCTTGCGCATGGCATTGTCGAAGAAGAGCTTGACCTTGGGCCGTAGCGGGCTGTTGTCCACGGTTTCGACGACGAAGCCGCGCAGGCCGTTGTCCAGCCGCACGAAGCTGCCCAGGGGATAGATGCCCAGGCACTTGATGAAGCGGTCCAGGTGCCCTGCCTCGAAATCCTCGCCGCGCAGGCCGAACATGAGCGAAAGCGCCTTGTTCGGGATCATGCCCAGCTTGTAGCAGCGCCGGCTGGTAAGCGCGTCATATACGTCGACCATGCCGATGATCCTGGGGAACAGGCCCAATTGGCTGCCGGTCAGGCCGTTGGGATACCCTTTGCCGTTGTGCCGCTCGTGATGGTGCAGCACACCGTCCAGGATCTCGCGGGACAGGTCTCCGATCCTGAACAGCATGGCCCTGCCTTTGGCCGGGTGAGTCTTCATTATCTCGAATTCATCGTGCGTGAGCTTGCCCGGCTTGTTCAATATCTGCTCGGGCACGGCGGTCTTGCCGACGTCGTGGAACATGCCGGCCAAGCCCAGCTCGCGCAATTGTTCCCGCGGCAAGCTCAGGCATTTGCCATAGACCACGGCCAAAACCGACACGTTGAGGGAATGCGTATAGGTGTATTCGTCGAAGGATCTGAGCTTGCACAGGCCGAGCATGGCTTGGCTGTTGCGGCTGACGCTGTCCACGACGCCTTCCACAATGGCTCCGGAGGCGATCACGTCGATCTGCTTGCCCAGCCGTATGTCGCGCGTGAACTCCCGCACGAAGCGGAGCATTTCACCAAGGGCCTTTTCGGCCTTGGGCAGTTCATCGGATAAAGAAGTCTGGTTTTGTCCGGACATGCCGCAGGCCGCGGAAGTCCCGATGGTCGGGAATGTATGTGAACTGTCTTCGGATTGCCCAACGGAGGCGTGCAGGCGCACCATGGTCCTGTCCATGTCGATGATGACTTCTTGATAACCGTCGGCTTTGATGGCTCGGATTTCAGCTTCGGAGGTGATGAGTCCTTCGACGGAATACAGGTTGGGATCATCACTCCGCGACAGACCGGTGTTGACGACGTACATGCCTATTTGCAAGTCATGAACCGGAACCTTCAGATACATGAGTCTTCCACCTGCAGATGCCGACAACGCAGCAGCATCTTGCCAAAGAATTCTAATCGGCTTTCAAGCATGCCGAATGGAAATTATGAAATTGAACGATGTATTTGCTGTAAATCAAAAGGCGGATTCATGCAACAGGATGAAGTTGCGTTCAATTGTAAGCATTTCGTATTACGTATTTGTATCAGGAACAATTCTGGCATGAGAGTGCATGGTTAGTTTTGGCATGGACCTCGAACGCGCTGCTGGTGTAGCCTGGAAGCCAATCCCGTTCGCCAAGGCCGGCGGCGGGTAAGCCGGGCGGCGAAGCCGCCCGCGAGCGCGGAGGCAGCCATGCAGGAGCGGGATAGGCAAAGGGAGAAGCAGCGTGCGCAGGCCGAGGCTCAACAGGCCGAAATGGGCATCAAGGGCAGTGGCAGCGTGGACAATCCTGTTAGCCCCGATTACCGCGGCGAGATGGCCGTGCCTGGATCCGACGCCAAGCCCATGGGCTACGGCGACATGAGCGCCGAGGAATTGCGCAGGCGGCTGCCGGACGTGACGGTGCTCGATCTGAGCAAGACGCGTGCTTCGCCCGAGGAGATGAAGATCGCCGGCGCGCTCATTAAGGACCCGGATCGAGTGGATTGGGCCAATGACTTGCCCAAAGGCAGAGTCTACGTGTTGTATGACGAATCCCCGGATCAGATCATAAGCAGCAGAGTGGCGGATCGCCTCATCGGCGCGGGCCATGATCAGGTTTTTGTGCTTCAGGGCGGGATACATCAATGGAAAAAGTCAGGGCTGCCATTGGAGCCTAGGAGCACGACGGCCGTAAGCGGCCAGTCTCCGTCTCGATCCGATACCTCGCACTAGGCGCATCTCCGAGAGGGCTTGCCCAGAGAGGGCGGACTCGAACTCCGGCAGCGCGATAGGAAGGCGCTGCCAAGCGCCAAGGAGCTTATGTCATATTGGAAACGAGCGACGACACGTTCCCTGCTCGTCGCGCTCATGGCCGCGCTTCTGGCTGCTGTATGGGGCTGCCAATCGACCTACTATGCAGCCATGGAGAAGGTCGGCGTGCCCAAACGCGACATTCTCGTGGATCGGGTCGAATCCGCCCGTGACAGTCAGAAGCAGGCCCAGGAGCAGTTCGCCTCGGCTCTGGATCGTTTCGATCAAGTGCTGGGGTTTGAAGGCGGCGAGTTGGAGGACAAATATAACGCCCTGCAGGCAGAGTTGGACGCCAGCGAAGCCAAGGCCGAGGCCGTGCGCGAACGTGTGGACTTGGTGGAGGACGTGGCCGAGGCCTTGTTGGACGAGTGGGAGGATGAGCTGAGCGAGTACACCGACAGGACCTTGCGCGCCCGGAGCAAGGCCCGTCTGGCCGAAACGCGCAAACGCTACGCTCAACTGATGACCGCCATGCGCGTCGCCGAAAAGCGCATGGACCCGGTGCTGGCCACCTTCAACGACCAGGTGCTCTACCTCAAGCACAACCTCAACGCCCGGGCCGTGGCTTCGCTCAAGGGCGAGTTGACCGAGGTGGAGACCGACGTGCGGGCCTTGTTGCGGGCCATGGATAAATCGATTCGCGAGGCTGATGTCTTTCTGGCGGCCATGGAACGCCAGGAAGCTCGGGAGTGATATCCGTCCGGAGCTTCAGTTCACGCTTCCGCTCAGGGCGTCCAGGAAGTCGACTGCATCCAACACGGTCACGCCGATGTCCTCCAACTCCGCCGCACCCTGCTCGTGCATGCCTACGATGCCGTCGCGCACGGCCACGATGCGGAAGTCGCGCTCGCTGGCCTCGAAGATGGTGGCCAGCACGCAACGCTGGAAGAAAGCACCGGTGATGATGAGCGTGTTCACGCCCCTGTCACGCAGAAAATCCTCCAGGGCCGTTTTGTAGAAGGCGCCCCAGCGGGGTTTGTACACGGCGAACTCGTTGGATGAGAATTGCTGGAGCTTGCCTTCCTGCAGCCCATTGAAGTCCAGGCCCGTCGAGGGGCGTATCTCGCGGACAAGCTCGGCGCCGGTCGTGCGCGGCAGGACGATGCGTGCGCCCTCCTCCAAGGCCTTGCGGCGGCACAAATCCACGTTGGAGCCGTCGGGCAGGTAGATCCTGACCACGTGCACCATGGGCAGGCCGCGCTTGCGGAAGGCGGACACCAGCAAGCTGACCCGTTCCAGCACCGGTTGGCAACCAGACATGGTCAGGCACGCCTTGGGACCGGCGAAGTCGTTCTGCAGGTCGATGGTCAAGAGCGCGCTGCGGGTGAAGTCGGGCTGGGTGTATTTGTCGAGCATGCCTCCTCCTGTCCATCTCCAGGCCGCACCGTATATGGCGGGTCTTGTCCCGCCACGTTCGGGGCCCACCAATGCAAAGGGTGTCCCGGCTCCGAGGCCGGAACCGCGTGGATCAGGCTTTATCCCGCTTGAGGATTTCCCGTAGGCGCTCGCGCAGCCGCTGCTGGCCGTCAGGCTGCCCTTTGAGCTTTCCTAAGTCTTCCCATAGGCCGTAAGGCAGGACGCTTTCGTCGTACGTGATGTGCAGCGTCCTGCTGAGAAGCTTGAGCTTCGTATCGTGTATGCCAGGTATGCTCTGGGCCAGGTTCGTCATATCCGCATGCAAGGCGCTCTTGAGCGTTGCGGCCCCGACCTTGAGCACGACGAGCCCCGGCTCGTGCCGCACCATGGACGCATTGGGCGCGAGGTTCACGAGGTCGTCTATGGCGCGATCCACATCGATGGCCACGGTTCCCCCTGTGCGTTTTTTCAGTATGCCCCTTGGGCGAAACACCCAATCGACGCCCGGCAGGCGTTTGCGAAAACAAATAACACCTTGCCGGTAAAATGGACCGGAAGCAAGGCATCACGTTTCTGTCGCGGCCGGTTCAAGTCGCTCGGCGGAAGGCGGCAGGGCCTGCCCCGGACTACTCGTAGTTGGTCGTGCAGTAGCGCCCGCACCAATCCAGACCGCTTTCATAGGTCTGGACGCAGCCGAAATCGATCATGGTGAGTCGGTAGGCGTCGCGCACCTGCGAGCAGGCGGCCTGGCATTCAGCCCGCGAGGCGAACTGCCGGCTCACTGCCTCGCGCAGATGCATGCAGTAGCCTTTTTGTTTGCTGCAATAGTCGCTGGTCGGACTGGCCGTCATGCAGAAGCCGAACATCTCCGAGGCCGAAATGGGCGCTCTGGGCGCACAGCCAACCAGCAGGGCTGCTAGAAGAAGCGCGAGGAGCAGGGCTTTTGATAACATATCGCCTCCCGTTGGCCCGCATGGGCCGCCGTTGCCGCCGTCGGCCCGAAGGATAGGAGAGAAGCCGAGGCAATAGTAACATATTGAAGACGATATTAAATGGCTTTTGCGTTCCATGACTGCATTCAGCGCGATATCCCACCAACGCATCCAGTGTGGTGCGGTTATGCGTATCGATTGGTTGATCAAACGGCAAGGAAGAGTTTTTTGATGTACAGATTGGCTGATCAATCCGTAAGTGTGTGATTATTTACCCAAAAAGACTTTCTTATTGTTTTGGGAAGGTGAATGCCCTAAAGGCAGATTGAATCATTTAGCACTGTTCCATCTATATGCCCGCTTTCTCGTCTTTCATGTCTTTCGGAGTGCTTCCGAGTCCATAGGGGACCCGGTTCATTGCTTTGGGAGGTATGTATGTACAGTCGAGGGAAGTTGTTGGGTTTGTTCCTAGGGCCGGCGCTCTTCGCCCTGATTCTATTGTTGCCCACTCCGGAGGGCATGCCGGTGGCCGCGCAGCGCTGCGCCGCCGTTACGGTGCTCATGGCGACCTGGTGGATCACCGAATGCATCCCCATCCCCGCCACTTCGCTCCTGCCCATTGTCCTTTTTCCGTTTCTGGCGATCATGCCCAGCTCCAAGGCCACGCTGCCCTATGCAAACCATCTGATATATCTTTTCATGGGCGGCTTCTTCATCGCCGTGACCATGGAGCGCTGGAACCTGCACCGGCGCATCGCCATGCACACCATCCGTATCATGGGCACAAGCCCCTCGCGCATTATCCTCGGCTTCATGGTCGCCACGGCCTTCCTATCCATGTGGGTGTCCAACACCGCCACGACCATGATGATGGTGCCCATCGGCCTGGCGATCATCAAGTCGACCATGTCGCTTGACCGGGAGATCGACGCTAGCGAATTGCGCAATAACCGTTTCGCCACGGCGCTCATGCTCGGCATCGCCTACGCGGCTTCCATCGGCGGAGTGGGCACCATTATAGGCACGCCCCCCAACACGGTCATGGTCGCCCAGCTCGACAAGCTCTACGGCCACACCATCAGCTTCGCGGGTTGGATGGCCCTGGGCGTTCCTCTTTCGATCATCTTCCTCATCCTGACCTGGATCGTGCTCACCAAAATCGTGTTCCCCATCAAGGGCGACATCCTGCAGGGCCGTGGGCAGGAGGTCATCAGGACAGAGATCGCCAAGCTCGGGGCCATGAAGAAGGAAGAGAAGATCATCGTCCTGGTGGGCTCCATCGTGGCCACGACCTGGATCGTCATGGGCTTCTTCGCCAAGACCGCCCTCTTCAAGAACGTGTCCGACGCCTCCATCGGCATCGCCGGCGCGCTGCTCTTCTTCATCATCCCGTCGAATCTCAAGGAAGGCCGCTTCATGCTCGACTGGAAGACGGCGGTGAAGATTCCCTGGGACGTCATCCTGCTCTTCGGCGGCGGTTTGGCCCTGGCCGACGGCTTCCAGAACACGGGCCTGGCCGCCTGGCTGGCCGGGCTGCTCGTGGCCCTCAAGGGCGTGCCGCTTATCGTGGCCATCCTGGCCGTGACCTTGCTGGTCATCTTCCTGACCGAGATCACCTCCAATACCGCGGTAGCCACGCTAATGATCCCCATCATGGCCGCAACCGCCATCGCCTTGGGTGTGCATCCCTACGCGACCATCGTGCCCGCTTGCATCGCAGCGTCCTATGCCTTCATGCTGCCCGTGGCCACGCCGCCAAACGCGGTTATCTTCGGCTCGGGAGCGGTGACCATAGGCCAGATGGCCAGGACCGGCTTCATCCTGAACATCGTCGGCACGTTCCTGATCACCGGCTTCGTATACTATGTCATGGCCTGGATCTTCGGTCTTGAGCTGACCGTCATTCCAGAGTGGGCCATGGCCCAGGTTCCGCCTGCCCAGTAGCGGCCCAGCGGAGACCATCCGTTTAAAATTCAAGGCGAGGCCCGTCCGGAGATTCCGGGCGGGTCTTGCGCTTTTAGGCGGCAGTGCGCAGCGGGCCTCGGTTCAGGACAGAGGCTGGGAAAAGGCTTCAACGAAGCTAATGCCCGGCCTTGGCTGCAGTGAACAGGTAATCGCTGCCCTTGGCCTGCTCATGGCACTTGATGCAGTCGCTCACTTTCCCAGCTGCTTCGACTTTGCCGTCAGGCATCCACTTGATCCAGAACCAATCGCCGGACTGCGGGGCGAAACCCTGCTTCTTGTACATGGCCGTGACAGCCATGAGCTTCTTGTCGGGCGAGTAGTTTTCCTTGACGATCATGGCTCCGTCGGGGAGCCCTTGGGCCTGCTTATGGTCCTTGAGGGTCTTGGCGGCAATCTCGTTCACGTATGACGTGAGCAGCGCGCCATGGGGCTGCGTGCCCGGATAGAGCTTGTCCTTGCCAGGCCACAGGCTCCACTGTTGATAGGGACTCGTCTTCGTCATGTACGTGTACACGGCCTGGGCCTCGGCTCTAGGCAGGGTAGAGGCCTCCTGCGCGGCGGATCCCAGGATTGGGGCCGCCAACACGGCCAAGCCGGCCAACAGCATAAAGCACTTTCCTCGCATGACGTCCTCCTTGTCTTTCCGTTAACACGAGCGCGCTTCGGCGCCCGAGCTTGAATCTCCCAATCTTATGGGCGGAACGAGTCGCGAGCGTCAATGAGTGAGCCTTGACCAAGTGCCTGGCCATGCGGCTCATCCCGCCAGGGGAACGCCGCATCTGACGGGCGAGGTGCGCTGAAGAGCGCACTTCGGCATCGTCCAGCGATCGTCCTACCCGCTGGCCGCTGCCCGGTGATACTCCCGGCCCGAGTAGCCGATGGAACGCAGGCTGTCCTGGATGACGCTGGCCGAGTCGCGCAGCCTTTCGATCTCCTCGTCCGCCAGCTTGGCCGTAACCTCGGCCTCGATGCCGTTCTGGCCAACGACGCTCGGCAATGACAGGCATACGTCGGAGATGCCGTAATAGTCGCGCACCAGGGCCGAAACCGTGAGCACGCTGTGCTGGTTTTTGAGGATGGCCTCGATGATGCGCGTCACGGCCAGGCCGATGCCCCAGTAGGTGGCCTCCTTGCGCTCGATGATGTGGTAGGCGGCGGTGCGCACTTCGTCGGCCATCTTCCTGCGGAACTCTGGTCCAACATCCATGCCGCGCAAACGGCCGTACTCGTCGACAGGCACACCGGCGATGTTGGCCCGGCTCCACAGTGGCACTTCGCTGTCGCCGTGTTCGCCCACGATGTAGGCGTGCACGTTGCGCGTATCCACCTCGAAGTGGCGGCCAAGGGAATAGCTGAAGCGCGCGGTATCGAGCACCGTGCCCGAGCCGATGACACGCGAGGCGGGCAGGCCCGATTCCTTGAGAGCCACGTATGTCAGCACGTCCACTGGGTTTGTGACCACGATGAAAATGGGCGATGGGCTGCGCGAGAGCACCTCGGGTATTATCTTTTTGGTGATCTCGGCATTCTTGCGCACAAGATCCAGGCGCGTTTCGCCCTCTTTCTGGGCCGCGCCGGCCGTGAGCACCACCACGTCGGCATTATCGCACATTTCGTAGCCGCCGCCGGCCACGCGGGTGGGCGAGACGTAGGACAGACCATGGGACAGGTCCATGGCTTCGGCCTGGGCTCGCTCGGGCGTGCGGTTGGCCAGGGTGATCTCGCGGGCCGGGCCCTTGATGAGCAGGGCGTAGGCCAGGGCCGTACCGACCCGGCCGGCGCCGACTATGGCGACCTTCTGTTGTTTGCGAACAGGCATGGCGTTCTCCTCGCTGCGCTTGGCCTCTAGAGAGGCGTTACCGGAAGGACGGCCAGGCCGCCCATGACCGTGGTCGATAAACGTAGCATGGGTAGATATGGATGGCACGCCGCGAGCGGCCATTGCCGTCCGGTCTGCACTTGGCGCTGCCTGCCCGCGAGCCGGCGAGGCATTTGACGAACGGGAAGCCAGACGACAAGGGGCCGGCCGGTTGCTCACCGGCCGGCCCGAATGCCGTGTATCAAACGGACTTCAGAATGAGCCCGCGGGCTTAGCTGGTGGTTTCTTCACCATCGTCAGTCTGTCCACCGCCGGTCTGGTCACCACCGGTCTGTCCACCGTTCATCCCGCTATCAGTGGTGATGCAGAAGCCCTGGTCTTCACCGAGGATAGGCTCGCAAAGGGCCTGCTCCAGGTAGGTGTTCAGATCCTGGGATTCGATCTCGGTGATGGTCTGCTGTTTGATGGTCTGGTACTGCTGGCCGAGCTGGGTGGCCTGCTGGTCATCAAGCGCCGCCATGCCTTCGCTGTAGCCGTAAAGGACTTCGCGCTTGAAGTGGCTCGTGACGTTGTCTTCGAGGACCCTGAACTTGGACAGCCAAATCCCCGAATCCATGGTCGTGTTGCGCAGCTCCCACAGCTGCAGGTTGGCCACATGGAGATCAATAGCGAGCTGCATGCCCAGGTCACTCAGGCTGCCCATGGTGTCCATGGTGCCATTGGTTTGATTGTCAGCCAGAGTCTGATACAGGGTCTGCTCCGCTGCGGCGCCATGGGCGAGCAGGGCTGTGGTCAATTCATCAAATAATGCCTGCGTATCAGTAGCTTGCTGTCCTCCGCCCATTTGGTCCTGCTCGGCAACCATAGTTTCAAGGCGGTTGAAGAGAATGGCTACATCTCTGTGGTCATTACCGATATTGTAGAAAAGCGAGTTCTCCGGATTTTGCGCGGTACCCTGCTGGTTCTGACCCTGGGCAAAGGCCACGCCGGCCGTAAGCAGGGCGATAAACAGGGCAATAAGGCTAACGCTGAATTTCTTCCTGGTCATGGTCCTTTCCTCCTGTTTTGTGGTTACCTGGCCAAACATTTTGTCATGGCGGTCCCTGGCCGATCGCCTCAATTGGTGTCCTTGGATGGCGCGCGGTTTGTCGGGAGCTTCGGCCCCCTCAAGAACGATGTGCGCCTCAAGAACGTTGTGCGAAGGGCGTCGCGCCTTGGTCAGGCGTTCGCTGAAAGTGATGGCGAGTGTCGGGCTAGAGCTGGAGGAGGAAGAGTATCAGTCCGGCTGAGGATGTGAGTTGATGCGTGCCGGGTCCAGTGTCAGGTTGAGCTTCTCCATGCGATGTGCGTCAGGATCCACTGGCTTCGCGGTAGGGCGGAACCCCGGTTCGAGTCGGCGCGTCCGCGGGTGGCCGCATTGCGCTGCTCGGGACCGTGGGCCGGCCAGGCTGTAAGCCATGCCGCGGTTGCCGCTGGGATCAGGTTAGAGTGTTTGTCCGTGGGGCTCCTTTTTTGTTGCGGTTGCCAACAGGGATGTCCATGAAAGCGAGTGAACCACTTGTGGGCTTGGCCCGCCATTATAAATCATGCTCCATTTTCACATCCCCACGGCCCATCCCTTGAACCATCCCATGACCCCGGCGCGTTCCGATGGCCTTTGTCCCACTAAGACATACCGGGATATCCAAGGCTTGGCCGCTTTTGGGCTGCCTGCTTTGTGTGGCGTCATGCGCTTCTGCCCGTCCTTCGCCGCCCAGCGGTTAGCCAGGTCGGAAGGCAACGCAGCACAAGCCAGCAAGTGGCCCACGGGCCTTTGATCCTGTAGCCGGAATGGGCCAAAGCCCAGGACGCGCGGGATCATGTCGTATCGGGTGGCGTGTGGGCGGGCGTGGATGTATGGGCTTGGCGGGTTCGGATCGATGGAAGACGGTCAGCGGACAGCGCGCAGTGGGAGGAGATTAAGGCGGGCTTCTAAGTTGCGGGAATTCGGGACTCGCAGCCAAGCTGTAAGCTTAAACGAACTCAGGCCGCATGAGGCGACGCAGGCGTTGGCTCAGGTAAGTCGGTGGGCTTTTACGTGAGCCGCTTGATCCCAACGCCTGGTCGAAGCCGCGTCAGACGACTTTGGCCCCGCTCAGCACCAGCACGAGCCTGCGGTAAATCTCCATGTCGAAATGGTCGGCCATCTGATCACGCATGATGGACAGGGCTTCGAAAGGCGTGACGGCCGGGGCGTAGGCGCGGTCCGAAGTCAGGGCGTCATATACGTCGCAGACCGTCACCACGCGCACGGCCAAGGGAATGGCCTCGCCGACGAGCCCCGCGGGGTAGCCGCCGCCGTCGAAGCGCTCATGATGAAAAAGGATGCAGTTGATGGTGTCGCCAGCCAAAGGCAGGTTCGAGCAGATGGCCGCGCCATGCATGGGATGTTGGCGCATGCCGGCCCATTCCGCGTCCGTGAGCTTACCCGGCTTGTCCAGCACGGCTTTGTCGATGCGCGTCTTGCCGATATCGTGCAGCAGGGCGCCAAGGCCGTTGCGAACCAGGGCTTCCTCGTCCATGCCGCTCATGGTGCTGTAGATGGCCGTGGCGTAAATGAATACGTGCAGGCAATGGGCGTAGGTCTTGTACGTGTGCGTGATCAGACGGGAGACATCCCGCAACGAATCGCTCTTGGACAGGAAGCGCACGCTGGAGCGCACCAGCTTTTGTACCCGATCGTAGATGGGGCCGCCGGCGTTCGTGGGCAGGCGATGCTCGAAGAATTCCTCCACGATGCCCGAGGACAAGCTGTGGAAGGTCTCGGCGCGCTGTTCGCTCGGTATGGTCTCATTGTCCAGGAAGGCGTCCAGGTGTTCTTCGAGGTAGCTCTCGTAGGCCTCTTTCTGCTCGCTGAGCACGTAAACCGAGCGTACGCCCATATCGAAGAGCTTCTGCCGGTGGGTATCCTGGAGGCGGTCTTCCTCGCGCGTATAGAGCACGTACTTGCCGTTCTGGCGCAGGTAGACCCGGAATGTGGCCTGAATGCCTGAAAAAAGCAGAAATGGGGATACGGGAAAGAAGAGCGGCTTGGGTTCCTTGGCGGAAGGGGCTCTGTTCGGCGCGTACAACACGTGGATTCCTCGTCTAGTATGAAAGCACTCACCGCAAGGTTAGCAATTGAATGGTGGCCAGCCCTTCCAGTTCCTCGGCCAGGTGCAGAGCGGAAAACACATCCCGCCCTCGGCATGTCAAACCGTGGCCGTGCATGAATACGGCCTTGCGCTCGACCAAGGCCGCGGCCACGGCCTGGGCCAATTCCTGGCTGCCGGGATTCAGGGCCGGAACGAAAGCCAATTCGCGTCGATACGCCGAGGCCTCGTAAAGCGGCAGGGCCAACAGCCGGTCCTCGCTGACCATCAGGCTCAGGGCCAGCAGATTGCGCGGGTGCAGGTGCACAATGGCCAGGGCTCCGGGCACTGCGCGGTATACGGCCAGATGCATGGGCGTTTCGCTGGAGCACGGCCCGCCCTGGAGTGTCGTTCCGTCGGCGATGCGCACGTGAACGATGTCGGCCTGGGTCAAGCGGCCTTTGGCGCAACCCGAGGCCGTGATGAGCATGGTTTTGTCGCGCCGCAGGCTCAGGTTGCCGTTGAAGCCGCTGACCAAGCCCCTGGCCCAGGCCCGCTCGCCAGCCTCGCGCAGGATCGCGGCATCGGCTTCGGGCAAGCTCGGTGCGTCGGGTAGGGCGGGTCTGCCCTCGGCGTCGAGCACGGGCTTGATGTCCACCACGGGCGTGCCGTCGATGGCTTCCAGGGGCGCGACGGTCAGGCGCGAGCCGTCAAGGGCCAGCACGCGCACGCGATGCATGCCGACAGGGTTGGGCCTGTGGGGCGAGCGCAAGCTGAACACGCCGGCTATGGGCTTGGAGGTGTCGCCGCGCGGATGGCTCTGGAGCGCGTCCCGTCGGGCCTTGTGCAGCCAGGTGAACAGCAGCAGATCCTGTCCGGGCCGCACGCCGTCCAAGCCGGCCGTGAACTCCGGCTCCAACTCCACGCAGGCCTGTACGCCGCCCTCGAAGCCCTGTTTGGGCGCGTCGGTCCTGCGCTGTAGGGAGGAGCGGACATATCCGATGATGGTCAGGCTCTCTTCAGGCATCACATCACTTCCTTGCTTCGGTGCCCGCGCGGCGTCATGTCATACCTATGGTTGCTTGCATAAGTGCTCGGAAGAACTCAACGCGAATCTTTGTCCGGGTAAAGACCGCCGTGTCCCCAAAAGACCTAAGATATCCACCGCGATTCATTGCCGAGTCGCCCTAGCCGGTAAAGTGGTCAAACCCCGCGATCTGCGCCGGTCTGCCGGCCAGGAACAGGCCGGGCCTCTCAACCACGCGACCGATGACGCGCGCGTCCGGCACGGCTCGGGTCAGTTCTCCGGATGCCTCGGGCGCCGCCACGCCCAGCAGGGCGTAGTCCTCTCCTCCCGCCAGGGCGAAGAGCAGCGGGTCTTCCGAAAGACGCGTCGCGTAATCCACGACTTCGGGATCGATATCCACGGCTTGCGGATCAAGGTCCGCGCCCAGGCCGCATGGCAGGAAGCGAGGCAGGTCCATGGCCAGCCCGTCGGATACGTCCATAAGCCCGCGCACGAAGTCCAGCTTTCCTAGATGCATGGCCTGTTCCACATGCAGCACAGGCTGGAGATGGGCGCTCGTGGCGCGCGGCAGATCGCGACAGGCCTGCCGCCCTGCGTTTTCCAGGGCCATGAGCCCGGCCCTGGCCAGCCCGACCTCGCCCATGAGAAATAGATGGTCTCCCGGTCTGGCAGTTTGGCGGGACAGGAAGCGTCCGTCTTCCACGGCCTCGCCCCAAACGGTCAGGGCCAAGCCGATGTTCTGTCCGCGGCTCAGGTCGCCACCAACCAGCGGCAGGTTTAAGGAATCGGCCAGGCCGGCCATGCCGGCGAACAATCCCTCCCACCATTCCTGGGGCACGTCGGAAGGGCCGAAGAGCTGCAGGCAGAAACCCAAAGGGCGCGCGCCCATGGCCGAGATGTCGCTCACGTTCACGGCCAGGGCCTTGTAGCCGACGTCTTCGGGCAGGAAATAGGAGCGCCGGAAGTGCACGTTCTCCAGGAACAGATCCGCGGACATGCATATCTGGCCGGGACAACGCAACACGGCGCAGTCGTCTCCACGGCCAAGGAGTACGTGCTCGGGCCGGACAAGGCCTGCCTGCCGACCTGTGGGCGGCCCGGAAGGCGGGAAGTAGCAGTCGATAAGTGCGAGGAAATCCTGTTCAGAGCGTAGGGCCACCAATCCTCCGGCATGCATTTTCAGCAGATGGTCGAAAGGTGCGGCAAGCTTGCCTGGCCCGCATAGCCCATTAGGAATGGGTTGTCAGGCTTGTGTGACTTCGTCCTGCACCAGCCCCAGGCCCTTGGCCACGGCCTCTAGCCGCTTGAGCACCTCGGGGTCGAAGGCGCCCTGCATATCCTCGTTCATCACGCGCAGGGCCTCGGCCCCGGATACGGCCTTGCCGTAGGCGCGGTCGCAGGTCAAGGCGTCGAAGGCGTCGCAGGCGCTGACCACGCGCACGTACATGGGTATGAGCTCGCCCTGCATTCCATAGGCGTAGCCGCGGCCGTCCATGCGTTCATGGTGGAACATGATGCATTTGGCCGCTTCGTGGGGGATCGGCACGGCCACGCACTGGGCCATGCCGTAGAACGGGTGCTTGCGCATCTCCACCCACTCATCGTCCGTGAGCTTTTCGCCCTTGGCCAGGATGTCGCGGGATATCTTGCTCTTGCCGATATCGTGCAGAATGGCGCCCAGGCCGCATTTGACCAGCGTGCCCTCGGCAACCTTGAAGGTCTTGAGCACGCTCATGGAGTACCAGAAGACCTGCACGCAGTGCGACCAGACCGCGTAATTATGCGAGATGTACGCCGACAGTTTCTTGAAAGCGCCGGGCTTGTCCAGGTAACGCACCGATGCGGTAACCAGGTCCACCAAGCGCTTGAAAGTCGGGGCATTGAGACGGTCCGGCAGACGGAACTCGAAGACGTTCTTCATGACGAACTGCGCGGTGGAGTAGAGCAAATCGGCGCGGTCTTCCAAGGGCAGCGCGTCCATCTCCAGGATGGCCGCGAGGTTCTGCTCAACGTGCTTGTCGAAGAGGTACTTCTGCTCGGAGTTGACGAAAACCTTGGTGATGCCCTGCTTGTGCAGCATCTCCCGGTGCTTGTCCGTGAAGTGATCCTGCTCCTTGGTATAGAGCACGTACTGCTCGCCCTGCCTGAGATAGACCCGGAACTCGGTGCGTGTATCGGAAAAGAGCAGCAGCGGCGTAACCGGAAAGTACCGGTAGCTTGCGGCGGCAGTCGGAGCTTTGGCGGCCGGTTCGGCTCGGCGTGCCGGCCCCCTGGCTCGGGCTTCACTACGCGAGGATCGTCTCATTCCGGTTCCTGAAAATCCTGTTGGAGCTAGCTCTTTCCCCCTGGCGACCCGGGACTGTGCTGCATGGCCCAGGCCTTGGCCAAGCGCAAAGCATTGGCGACGGCAAGGCTTTGGCCGCGAGCATTGCTGCACGATCAGCGTCCGTGGAATGCCCACATGATGGCGGCTTCTGCGCGTTACGTGAAAAAGCCAAGCGCATGACGGCGCAAACATGCCTGCATACTGCTGACGTCATTCCGCGGCCTTAGCATGCGGCGAAGCCCGGAAACATGCCGGTCGAGCGTATTCCGATGCCATGCACATTCCGCGCCCTTCCATATCCCAACGGTAAAGGGCGACAGGAGGCCGTGAGGAAAGGGTACAGCTCTCTAGATTTCGTAGTCGAGTACCCGACGCTCGGTGACGATCTGCTTGATGAAGGCCACACAGGCCTGGTGCTCCGGGTGCACCTGGTAGGCGTCCAGGTCGGCGCGCGAATCGAACTCGGAATACAGCGCAACATCGCAGGCCGGGCTGGCCGCAAAGATTTCCGTGGCCACCTCGATCTTGCGTAGCGTGGGTATCTTGCCCTGCAGGTCTTCCAGCATCTGCTTCATGCGCAGGGCCGCCTCGGCCTTGGTGCCGTACTGGGTCTCGTCCTTGAGCATCCACATCACGATATGCTTGACCATTGCTTTGCTCCGGTATGTGTTTTGGATGACTCACTTTGCCTTGCGAGGTCGAGCCGGTCAAGGGCGTAGGAATCTGACAGTACGTACGTTATAAACCGTGGATAAATTCGCATAATTCGTATAATGCGGCTTTGACTTGACTATGTGCCGCAATGTGCGTACTTATGGCCGCATGGAGCTGCGGCAAAAACTGTCCATCCTGGCCGATGCGGCAAAATACGACGCTTCGTGTGCATCCAGCGGCGCATCACCGCGTGCGTCTTCCGGTTCGAGCGGCCTGGGTGCAACGGCTCCGCTGGGTGTATGCCACAGCTTTACGCCCGACGGGCGCTGCATCTCCCTGCTCAAGGTCCTGCTCACCAACCACTGCGTCTATGACTGCAGCTACTGCGTCAACCGCGCTTCCAACGACACGCCGCGCACCGCCTTTACCCCGAACGAGCTGGCCGGGCTGACCATCGAGTTCTATCGCCGCAACTACATCGAGGGACTGTTCCTCAGCTCCGGCATCTCCGGCAGCCCGGACGCCACCATGGAGCGCATGCTGCGCGTGGTGCGGTCTTTGCGGAGGGAGCACGGATTCTACGGCTACATCCATCTGAAGGTAATCGCCGGCTGTGATCCGCGACTGGTGGCCCTGGCCGGGCTGTACGCCGACCGCCTGTCGGCCAACGTGGAGCTGCCCACCGAGGACGGCCTGCGTCGATTGGCTCCCGATAAGAGCCTGGCGCCCGTGCACGCGGCCATGGGCCGCATGGCCGAGGCCATCGCCGAATCCAGGGCCGAGCCGCGTGCTCCGCGCTTCGCTCCCGGCGGCCAGGGCACGCAGATGATTGTTGGCGCGGACCGCGGCGACGACGCAACCATCCTGCGCGCCAGCGACGGGCTGTACCAGTCCTATGGGCTCAAGCGCGTCTATTACTCGGCCTTCATGCCCGTGGTCCCGGACTCCTGGCTGCCCTCCGGCCCGCCGCCGCTGGTGCGCGAGCACCGGCTCTACCAGGCCGACTGGCTCATGCGCTTCTACGGTTTCGGCGTGGAGGAAATCTTGACCGGCGCGCGCGAAGGCATGCTCGACCCGCACCTGGACCCCAAGCTGGCTTGGGCTCTGGCCCATCGCGAACGTTTCCCCGTGGACGTGAATCGCGCCGGCCGCGCCGAGTTGCTGCGCGTACCTGGTCTGGGCGTGCGTAGCGTGGAGCGCATCCTGGATGCGCGCCGCCAACGCAGCTTGCGCAGCAGCGACATGTCCCGCCTGCGTGTGCCCCTGAGCCGTGTGCTGCCGTTCGTCTGCCTGGCTGACCATCTTCCGCGTGACCTGGATGATCCAGGCCTGCGCCGGCGCTTCCTGCCCCCGCCGGTGCAGCTGTCCTTGTTCGACCAGTCGGAGAGGAGCGAGTATGCGTAGCATCATCCTGGCCCATGAGACCGATTTCGAGGGCTGGCGCGCCCATGCCCGATCCCTGCGGGCCGCGGCCATTCCGCCGGACTTCGTCGAGTGGGGCCTGGGCGAACCGGAGCAGGGTCTGCTGTCCACGGAACAGCCGGCTCCGCCCAAGCCCAGGCCTGGTCACAAGGAGATTCGCGTTCCACGGGCCTTTCTCGATCTCGCCCGGCTGACCATCCTGCACAGCGATCCGCGCCGCTTCGGCCTGCTGTATGGGCTGCTGTGGCGCATTACCCGCGACCAACCCGGCCTGCTTCTCGACCTGTCGGATCCAGTGATGCGCCTGGCCCGCGACATGGCCAGGGCTGTGTTCCGGGATATGCACCGCATGCAGGGCTTCACGCGCTTCCGCCAAGTGGTTCAGGGCAGGGGGCAGGGCGATGGCCAGAACGATGGCCGGAGCGATGAGCAGAACAGCCTGAATCAGGTCTACCTGGCCTGGTACGAGCCTGAGCACCATATCGTGGAGGACGTGGCGCCGTTCTTCGCCCGCCGGTTCGGCCAGACGCCCTGGGCCATCCTTACGCCCCGGCGCAGCGTGTGGTCCGACACTCAAGGCCTGCGTTTCGGGCCGGGCACGTGCAAGCCCCCGGAGACGCCTGACGGACTTGAGGACCTCTGGCGCGCTTATTACTCGGCGGCCTTCATCCCCGCGCGCAGCAATCCCGAACTTTTGGGTTCGCTCATGCCCGCCAAGTACCGGCGCAACCTGCCCGAGGCGCGCGAGATTCCCCGGCTGCTGGACCAAGCCAAAAAAATGGGCGCCTGAGACGCGGCTGCGGGCCGGCAGCGTTTGCCTGGCGCGCGGGTGCTTGATTTTGGCTGGCCGGGATTGCGCTTAACCGCGCGAGTTGGTCGGCGTCGCATAGATTTTTGCCAGATTTGTCAGTTTGCCATTCACCGAAAGAAATTGACCGCTTATGGAATTGGACTGGCGTGAAGGCAGTCCGGGGGTAAATATTATCGATATGTTTCAGCTATCAGGAAGCTTGATAGGTTGTCCGCCTAGCCATGGAAACGGTTGCCGGAGGTTGACAGGCAAGCGGACACATCTATAGGTAAATGATAAATAAAGTTGAAAGTTCATCCAGCGCGCCTGCAAGGTCTCCAATGTAGATATCCCGTACCAGCAGACGTCAATTAAGCCGTTTCATAGCAATGTCATAGGTAAGCGAGGTTTAGTATGCTGCCAGCGCTACTCTTCATCTGTATCGTCGTGCCGATTTTGGCCGCCGGTGCATGTTTCGTGGTGCGCGCGCAGGCTGTCCGGAGCGCGACAGTGCTGACCACTGGCGCGCTGCTGACGGTCGGATCGGTGCTGCTCGCCGCACAAGGCGCATTCTCCTTCGACCCGGGCACGCTGGGAGGCCTTGGCTGGGGCACGCTCATCTCGGTGCTCGACTTCCTGCTGCTCGCGGTCATCCTCTTTTACGGCTTCAGGCTAAAGAGCCGGCTGGTGCAGATCCTGGCGCTTCTGCAGATCGCGCCGCTTGCCTGGTTCGAGCTGTTCGCGCTCGACCACGGCGCGGCGGTCTTGCCCCTGCACGGCGACGGCCTGTCGCTGCTCATGGTGCTGGTCATCTCCATCGTGGGCTCGCTGATCTGCATCTTCGCCATCCCCTACATGAAGAAGCACGAGGAGCACCTGCACCTGGCCAAGTCACGCCAGCCCAGGTTCTTCTTCTTCCTCGTGCTGTTCCTGGGAGCCATGAACGGCCTTGTGCTGGCCAACAACCTCCTGTGGCTGTACTTCTTCTTCGAGGTAACCACGCTATGTTCGTTCATGCTCATCGGCCATGACGGCACCGAAGAGGCCGTGAGGAACGCGACGCGCGCCCTGTGGATGAACTCCCTTGGCGGCGTGGCCTTCGTGTTCGGCATGATTCTTCTGTACTCGCGCACAGGCACCCTGGATCTGCAAGCCCTGCTCATGGCCGGGCCGCTGGCCGGCGCGGTGCTTCTGCCTGTCGCGCTCATCTGTCTGGCCGGCTTCACCAAAGCCGCGCAGGTGCCCTTCCAGAGCTGGCTCCTGGGGGCCATGGTCGCGCCCACGCCGGTTTCGGCGCTGCTGCATTCCTCGACCATGGTCAAGGCTGGCGTTTACCTGGTTCTGCGCCTCTCGCCACTGTACGCCGGGAGCTTCCTCGGCACGTCCATCGCCTTGTTCGGCGGATTCTCTTTTCTGGCCACCGCCGCCTTGGCCCTGGGACAGTCCAATGGCAAGAAGATCCTGGCCTACTCGACCATCGGCAACCTGGGCCTGATCATCGCCTGCGCCGGCCTGGGCACGCCCGCAGCCATGAGCGCGGCGATCCTGCTTATCCTCTTCCACGCCGTGTCCAAGGGCCTGCTCTTCCTGTGCGTGGGCACCATCGAGCAGGGCATCGGCTCGCGCGACATCGAGGACATGCGCGGGCTGTACAAGGTCATGCCGCGCACGGCGATCATCACCGTGCTTGGCGTGGCGACCATGCTCCTGCCGCCGTTCGGCGTGCTGCTCTCCAAGTGGCTGGCCATCGAGGCCGCTGCGCACAACGCGCCCCTGGTGGTCATGCTGGCTCTGGCCAGCGCCCTGTCCGTGGTCTACTGGGGCCGCTGGGCCGGCATGCTCATGAGCGCGCCCTTCAGCCGCGAGGTCAAGCCCGAGCCCTTGTCGGCTCTGACGCTTCGGCCGTTGCAGATCCTGGTCGGCGGCGCGATCGTGCTGGCCCTGTTCATCCCCTGGATCTACGATAGCTTCGCCCTGCCCATGCTCGGCGAGTCGGTCTTCAGCGTGCACTACGGAGTGCTGACCACCGGAGCCGGGGCCTTCGCGGTCTACCCGCTGTTTTTCGCCGTGCTGCTGGGCGCTCTGTTCGCCTGGTGGGCCGCGCGCAAGTCCAGGTTCGTCCCGGCCACCTCCCTGTACATGGGCGGGGCCAACGCGACCGGCAGCCTGGAGGAGCCGGCCTTCGTGGGTCCCATGAACAAGCCCGTGAAGGTCGCTTTCGGCAACTACTACCTTGAGTCCGTGTTCGGGGAAGGCAAGCTCACGCGCTGGGTCAACATCGCAGCCCTGGCGCTCTTGCTGCTCGTGATGGGAGGTGCGTTGTGATGCTGGCTCAGTACATCATGCTCGTGTTCGTCGGGCTGCTCATCGCCCCGGTGGCGGGCGGGCTCATCGCCGGGCTGGACCGCCGGGTCACGGCGCGCGTGCAGTCCCGCTTCGGCCCGCCGCTTCTGCAGCCTTTCTACGACGTGGCCAAGCTGCTGGGCAAGGAGTCCATGATAGTCAACTCCTGGCAGGTTTTTTGCGCCTACATGTACCTGCTCGGCGCGGTCCTGTCGGTCGTGCTGCTTTTCCTGCAGTCGGATCTTTTGCTCTTATTCTTCGTGCAGGCCATCGGCGCGCTGTTCCTGGTCTTCGGGGCCATGTCCGCGCCCTCGCCTTACAGCCAAGTGGGCGCGCAGCGCGAGCTAATGCAGATACTGGCCTACGAGCCGCTGCTCATCCTCGTGTTCGTGGGCATTTACCTGGCCACCGGCAGCTTCCAAATCTCGGAAATCCTGACGCATGAACAGCCGCTGCTGTTCAAGCTGCCGCTTTTGTTCATCGTATTGGGCTACGCCCTGACCATCAAGTTGCGCAAATCGCCGTTCGACTTCTCCACTTCGCACCACGCGCACCAGGAGCTGGTCAAGGGCGTGACCACGGAGTTCTCCGGGCCGTACCTGGCCATCATCGAGGTGGCCCACTGGTACGAGACCGTGCTGGTGTTGGGGCTGGTGGCCCTGTTCTGGTCGACCAGCCTGTGGGGCATGCTGGCGCTGTTGCTCGGCACCTACTTCCTGGAGATCCTCATCGACAACACCATGGCCCGCCTGACTTGGCGCTGGATGCTTTCCTACGTCTGGATCGTCGGACTCGTGCTGTCGGTGCTTAACCTCAGCTGGTTGTACGCGAGCTAATGCCATGTCCATAATCAAGGATTTCATCAATAAGTCGCGCATCAAGTCGCCGTGGATCGTGCATTTCGACTGCGGCAGCTGCAACGGCTGCGACATCGAGACCCTGGCCGTGCTGACCCCGCTCTATGACGTGGAGCGCTTCGGCATCATCAACGTGGGCAACCCCAAGCACGCGGACGTCCTGCTGGTCACGGGCACCGTGAACTACCGCAACCAGCACGTGCTGAAAACCATCTACGAGCAGATGCCGCATCCCAAGGCCGTGGTGGCCATCGGCGCCTGCGGCCTGTCCGGCGGCGTGTTTCGCGACTGCTACAACGTGGTCGGCGGCGTGGACAGGGTGATTCCGGTGGACGTGTACGTGCCCGGCTGCCCGCCCAAGCCCGAGGCCATCATCGACGGCGTGGTGCTGGGCCTGGAGAAGTTCGCGGCCAAGGCGCGCGGCGAGGACGTTTCGCGCTTCGAGACGCGCAGGCCCTTTGACAAAAAGCAGGCCGACCAGGGCGCGGTGAACGTGCAGACCACTGCCACGCAGGAGGGGTAGACATGAGCGAAAACGTAAGCGAAGCCAGGCCCGTCGGGCGCATCGAGAATATCCGCGCGGTAGCCCCGGCCGAAATTCGCGCCGAGGCCGAAAAGCGCAAGCAGGCCGGTTGGCGGCTGGTGACCCTGAGCTGCACGGAACTCGACGCGGATACGCTCGATATCATCTACCACTTCGACCAGGACCTGCGCCTGGAGCACCTGCGCGTAAGCTACCCCAAAGCGACGCTCCTGCCGTCCATCTCCGGGATCTACTTCGCGGCCCTGCTCGTGGAGAACGAGATTCAGGATCACTTCGGGGTGAGCTTCGAGGGGTTGGTGGTGGACTACGGCAAGACGCTGCTGCTCGACCAGGAGGTCCAGCGCACGCCGTTTTGCAAGTACAACGTGGCCACCAAGGTCGAAAAATAAGCCAGGCCGATAGAGCCAGGCATAGCTGAAAGCCGCAAGGCTCCATAAAAGACCAAACGCGGGCGCCTGCGCCCGTCAAGCATACGAGGAAACCCCATGGCCAGGACTATCATACCGTTCGGCCCCCAGCACCCGGTCCTGCCCGAGCCGATCCACCTGAAGCTCGTGGTGGAGGACGAGATCGTCAAGGAGGCCCTGCCGGCCATCGGCTACGTGCACCGTGGTCTGGAGAAGCTTGCCGACATCCGCGACTACAACCAGATGATCCAGATTGTTGAGCGCGTATGCGGCATCTGCTCCATGATCCACGCCATGTGCTACTGCCAGGGTCTGGAAGAGATGATGAAGGTCGAGGCGCCAAGCCGCGCCAAGTTCCTGCGCGTCATCTGGAGCGAGCTGCACCGCATGCACAGCCACCTTCTGTGGCTTGGCCTGTTTGCTGACGCCTTTGGCTTCGAGGCCCTGTTCATGCAGTTCTGGAAGATTCGCGAGCGGATCATGGACATAAACGAGGCCACGGCCGGCAACCGCGTCATCGTCTCGGTGAACGTGGTGGGCGGCGTGCGCCGCGACCTCTCGCCCGAGCAGTGCCGCTGGATCCTGAAAGAGCTCGAAGAGGTCGAGCGGCAGATCAAGGAATTGCAGTCGACGATGCTCAAGGACTATTCGGTGTGCAAGCGCACCAAGGGCATCGGCGTGCTGACCAAGGAGCAGGCCCATGAGCTGGGCGCGGCCGGTCCCCTGCTGCGTGCGAGCGGCTGGGCTCAGGACTGCCGCCAGCTCGGCTACGCGGCCTTCCCGGAGCTGGACTTCTCGCCCGTTTTCCACACAGACGGCGACTGCTGGGCGCGCGGTTGGGTGCGCTTCATGGAGACGCTGCAGTCCATCAACCTCGTGCGCCAGGCCATAGCCAAGCTGCCGCAAGGCGAGCTTGCGGCCAAGGTCAAGGGCAATCCCGAGGGCGAGATCGTGACCCGCGTGGAACAGCCAAGAGGCGAGCTGCTGTACTATATCAAGGCCAATGGCAAAAAGAACCTGGAGCGGCTGCGCATACGCACGCCAACCTTCGCCAACGTGCCTCCGCTTCTGGCCATGCTGCCTGGTGTGGAGCTGGCCAACGTGCCCGTGGTGGTCCTGTCCATCGACCCGTGCATCAGCTGCACGGAACGCTAAGGGGGAAAGGCCCATGCTCTTCTTTACCAAGACCGCTTTGGGCAACCTGCTGCGCAAGTATTCGACGCGCATGTATCCGCATGTCGTGCGCGAGCCCTTCAAGGATGCGCGCGGAGAGCTCTACAACGAGATCGATAAGTGCATTTTCTGCATGAAGTGCTCCAAGGTCTGCCCCTCGCAGTGCATCACAGTCAACAACAAGGCCGCGACATGGGAGTGCGACCCGTTTGCCTGCGTGTATTGCGGCGTGTGCGTGGAAAACTGCCCGGTAAGCTGCCTGCACATGAAGCCCGCCTATAGAAAGGCCGTCTACAACCGCGAGTTGATCCACATGCAGGGCGAGCTCAAGAAGAAAAAGACAGCTTCGGCCCCGAAGACCACGCCCGAAGTAGCGACAGCGGCCAACCCGGACGATCTGGGCGAGTCACCCGAGTAGGTTTGCCGCGCAGTCCCGGCCCAGTTTTGGCCAAGGGGCGAGTCCGCTTCTCGGAAAGCCTGCGCCCGGTCCAGCTCAAAGCGAGCCCCTATTCAGCCTGAATTCCAGGCCGGTGGAGTCCTCCGCCGGCCTTTTCATTTTTCCTGAGACGAAGTCTTTTCTCCGACAGGCTTCGACGGCCTACGCAGCCCGATTATCGACAGGCTGGTATGTGTTCCGCGGCGGGTGGAAATAAAAGCATGCAATTCGATAAAAAAGCTTGCTCGAAGCGGTACTTGTGCTATGTACCCAATAGGTTTGGGAATCCCGCGTGGGAGAGGACGAAAGGCATGTTGCCAAGGGAGGGGCCAGAATGCAGGCGTTTATCCATGTTATCATCCCGGTCTTGCTCACGGCAGCCATCTGGCTTGTGCTCTCCCTGACCCGCGCCGAGGAAGAGGATTTGCAAGGTCCTGATTCTGAACAGCGGGATAGAATGCTCTAGCTCCAACACGTCGTTTGCGCTTACCTCCGCGTCATGGCGTCCGCCTCGACGCAATAATGCCCATGGAATTCCGTGCTGGAATTGTGTACGGAGCTTCTACAGCATTCATCTGTATTCATCAGTAGCCAATATCGAGGGAACAAGTACACTATGCCCCGCATCCGTACTGACGGCCATCCGGCCGGTCAGTGTTCATCGTCGGGCTCCGTGGGTAGCGGCCCGAGAGTGCAGGGCGAAGTCGTTATCCTGGGAGTGGGCGCGTTCGGGGTGACACCGAGGCAGAACGGCAGCCTGCGCACCTTGGCGTTGGGTTCCTGCGTGGCGCTCATCCTGCACCATCGCGAACGCGCGTTTGCCGGAATGGTCCACATCGCCCTGCCTGATTCGGCCATCAATCCGGCTCGGGCAATCGAACTCCCCGGCTACTTCGTCAACACCGGCGTCGAGGCGCTCATGCGCGCCATGGCCAAGTTCGCGGACGACCTGCCGGTGGGGCTTACAGCCTGCCTGGTTGGCGGAGCCAACGTGCTCAAGGCCGGATCCCTGTTCAATATCGGCGAGAAGAACGTGGCCGCCTTGCGCAAGGAATTGTCCAGACGGCGATTCACGACTCTCATGGAAGACGTGGGCGGGACCATCAGCCGCAGTGTGCAGGTCGATGCCGCCACGGGCTGCGTGCTGATCACATCGCCCGGCAGGGAAAGTTGGGAGGTGCGCCCATGATGCCAAGCTTGATTAATGAGGCCGACACAGCCCTGTCCAAGGATATCTCCGCCCGTATTACCAAACTGCGTCCCTTGTCCAAGTCGGCCATGCGACTCATGCAGCTCGTGGGAGAAGAAGATTATGGACTGGGCGACATCACACGCATCGTGGAGCACGATGCGGCCCTGACGGCCAACGTGCTCAAGGTGGCCAACTCCCCGGCCCTGGGCTTGCGCCACAAGGTCGATTCCCTGGGCAGGGCCGTGACCTACCTGGGCGACAAGATGGTCGTGGGCATCGCCATCGCCGCCAGTTCTCCCGAGGTGTTCGACAGCGAGCTTCCGGGCTATGTGGGCGAACGAGGCGAGTTTTGGCTGCACTGCCTGCACGCGGCCATGGCGTCTCGCGAGGTCTCCAAGCGCGCACGACAACCCGTCAGCCCTGAACTTGCCTTTACCGCAGGCATACTCCACGACATGGGCAAGGTCGTACTCTCGGATTTCCTGGATGGCCAGGACCTGGTTCGACTGCTTCAGAAGAATGGCGGGGACTTCCTGGCCGTGGAGCGGGAACTGACCGGCACCAACCATGCCGAGGTGGGCCTGGCCCTTGCCCAGCACTGGAATCTGCCCGACGTCCTGTGCAATGCCATCGCCCTGCACCACAATCCCGAAAAGGCGCTCCCGGCCGACAAGCCCCTGGTGCATGCCGTGCACCTGGGTGACGCCATAGCCATGCTGGGCGGCACCGGCACCGGCGCGGACGCCATGGGTTACAGTTTGTCCACTGAGTCCCTGCGCCTCTTCGCGCTCGACGAGGGCGAGTTGGAGCGCATCATCCTCGACGTGAGCCTGGAATTCACCGCGGCCAGGAGCTTCCTGGCTTGTCCAGCCGGATAGGGAGGAAGGATGAACAAGTTCCTCATCGTCGACGATAGCTCCTCGGCCCGCTATCTGCTCAAGAGCTATCTCGGCCGCTTTGGGGAGTGCCACGAGGCAGAGCACGGGCGGGATGGGGTAAAGATGTTCGGCAAGGCCCTGCTCGATGGCGCGCCCTACAACCTGGTGGTCATGGACATCATGATGCCGAAGATGGACGGCCACATGGCTGTGGCCAAGCTCAGGGAACTGGAAGCCAAGGCCGGCGCGCCAGAGCCGGTCAAGGTGGTCATGCTGTCCAGCCTGGACGACCCGCGCAACATGCTGCGCGCGCAGTTCGAGAGCGGCTCCGATCTGTATCTGACGAAGCCCGTGGAACTGCAAACCCTGAGGGAGATGCTCGTCTCCTTCGGCCTGGTGGACGAACCTGCCCTGCCTGTAAAGCCTTTTGGCGATGAGGTCTGATGCGGCAGATGCCCGCCGAGACGCCTGAAATGAATTTGGTATACCTCATGATCGCCGCCGGAGGGGTGTTCCTGGAGCCAACGACGGTGCAGACCGTGCTCGGCTCCTGCGTATCCGTGACCTTCCATTGCCCGGTGCGCCGTATCGGCGGAATTTTTCATGCACTGCTTCCGCGCGCCGCGGACTATCCTCGCGACAATCCAGCCAGCACGCCCTACAAGTACGTGGACACGGCCATCCTGACGGTGCTCGACGGCCTGGAGAAACAGGGCGTGCGGCGGCAGGGGCTGGAAGCCAAGGTTTTCGGCGGCTCCTGCGGCAACCAGGACCAGAGTTCCGGCGTGGGCCTGCGCAACGTGGAGGTCGCCTTCGAGACCCTCGAACGCTGCAGGGTGCGCATCAAGGCCGCGGACGTAGGCGGTCGGCGCGGGCGCAAACTCTTGTTCCTGAGCCATGCGGGCGACGTGTACGTGAAGCGGCTGGGCGCGGAAATCCAGGGCGGGGACGAGTCCTGCCGGCCGTGACGCAAGTGTCACGCGCCCGGCATGCCGCGTTCACAGGCGCGGTCTAGACAGAATTCACCTCGACGCATTCTCCAGCTTCTAGAGCAGATTGCTTTTAAGACGCCCGCTCCGGCGTTGACGGCGCAAGTGAATTGCGCCTGCGCCTACGCGGCGGCAAGCCATGCCGACGCATGGCTTGCAGAGCATTTTCAAAAGCAAAATGCTCTATTCTCTTGCCGCAGGGCCGGTTCGCACCGGCCCTCTTTTTGTTCCGCGCCGCCGTGGCGGAGCCTGCCGGGGTTTCCAAGCTCAATTCCAACCGACTGCGAGCCGGGGCCACCAGGCTGCAAGCCGGGCGTTGCGGACT
Source organism: Desulfocurvibacter africanus subsp. africanus DSM 2603 (assembly GCF_000422545.1). Lineage (NCBI taxonomy): Bacteria > Pseudomonadati > Thermodesulfobacteriota > Desulfovibrionia > Desulfovibrionales > Desulfovibrionaceae > Desulfocurvibacter > Desulfocurvibacter africanus. Next base: position 314,705 of record NZ_AULZ01000001.1, on the reverse strand, counting down.
TTCCCGACACGGCTTATGCCTTTTCCGTCGACTCAAGGTTTGAACGCCAGCAGGTAATCCCTTTCAAGGAAAGCTATTCGTGCCCGAGTTGCCCGAAGTCGAAACCATCGCGCGCGGACTGGCCCCGGATGTCCAGGGCCGGGTCATCGCCGAAGTCGAGGTGCGCTATTCCGGCGCGGTCTGCCAGTCCGCCGGGCCGGGCACGACCCGCAAGACCACGACCTCCGAAAAAGGCCGGGCCTTTGCCGACCTGGTGCGCGGCCGGCGCGTGGAAAAGGTCTGGCGCAGGGCCAAGCTGCTAGTGTTCGATCTCGGACCCAAGAACGCTGCTGAATCCGGCGCGGATAAGGTCTCGCCCGCCGATCTGCACCTTGTCTTCCACCTCAAGATGACCGGCAGCGTCTGGCTTCCGCCCGAAGGCGCACAGCCCGACGCGCACACGCATATCGTGTTCACCCTCGACAACGGCGCGAAAGTCCACTTCCGCGACATCCGCAAATTCGGTTGGTGCCTGGCCCTGACGAGCGAGGAGCTGCGCTCCATGCCCTTCTTCGCGGCCTTGGGACCGGAGCCGCTGGAGATCGAAGAAAAGGACTTCGTGGCGTTGTTCAAGGGCCGCAAGGCAGGCATGAAGGCCCTGCTGCTGGACCAGGAGGTCATCGCGGGCATAGGCAACATTTACGCCGACGAATCCCTGTTCCGCTCCGGCATCCACCCCAGGACCAAGGCTGTCGACGTGCCCGAGGCCAAGCTGCGCACCCTGCACAAGGAACTCCAGGCCGTCCTGCGCCAGGCCATCAGCGAAAACGGCTCGACCTTCTCTGACTACCGCACGGCTTTAGGAGACGCGGGAGCGTTCCAGAATCGTTTCCTGGTCTACGGCAGGGCAGGGGAGAAGTGCGTGAAGTGCGGGGGGAAGTTGCAGTCGGAGGTCGTGGCGGGGCGGACGAGTGTGTTCTGTCCAAAGTGCCAGAAATAGTCCCTGCCGTTGCCTTCCCGCCTTGCCTCTGCTAGGCCGAATCGTCCCTGAAGATCCTGCGTAATACTGGCCCCTCGCGCCAGCGCAAAATAGAAACGGGGGGTTTGGGGGGACCGCGTTCCCCCGGCCGCCGGAGGCATCCATAGCCTTGTCCCACTCCAAATCCATCGCCCGCAACGCCGCCACCGTGGGCGGCGCAACGCTCCTCTCGCGCATCGCCGGCTTTGTGCGCGATATGGTCGTGGCCTTCGCGCTCGGCGCAGGCCCGATCTCCGACGCTTTCTTCGTGGCCTTCCGTGTGCCCAACCTGCTGCGTCGCCTGTTCGGCGAGGGTGCGCTGACCATGGCCTTCATCCCCATCTTCGCCCGCGCGCGGCAGGAGCAGGGGCAGGAGCGCGCCTTCGAGATGGCCCGCTCGGCCTTTGTCTGGCAGGCGCTCATCCTGGCAGTGCTCACGGGCCTGGCCGTGGCCCTGGCCCGGCCGCTGACGCTGCTCATCGCGCCCGGCTTCAGCGACGACCCGGCGCAGTTCGAGCTGACCGTGCGGCTCGTGCGCATCTGCTTCCCATATGTCCTGTTCATTTCGGCCGTGGCCCTGGCCATGGGCGTGCTCAATTCCATGGGCCACTTCCTGTCGCCGGCCCTGTCGCCGGTGCTGCTCAACCTCGTGCTCATCACCGCCGCGTTGACGGGCTACTATACGGGCGGGCAGGTAGCGATCTGGCTGGCCTGGGGCGTGTTCGCGGCAGGCGTGGTCCAGCTACTGTTCCAGATCCCGTTCCTGCGTTCGCGCGGCTTCCGCATCATCGGCCCCATGCGGTTGCGCGACGCCTACGTGTCCCGCGTGGGTCGGCTCATGCTGCCCACGGTGTTCGGCGCGGCGGTCTACCAGGTCAACATCATCCTCTCCACCATGCTGGCCTCGTTCCTGCCCTCGGGCAGCGTGACCTACCTGTATTACGCGGACCGGCTGGTGGAATTCCCGCTGGGCGTGTTCGGCTTCGCCCTGTCCACGGCGGCCATGCCGAGTTTGTCGGCTCTGATGGCCAAGGGCGAGACGGACGAGTACCGGCGCACCGTGGACATGACCCTCGCGCTGACCCTGTTCATCAGCATCCCCTCGGCTGTTGGACTGGTTGCCCTGAGCGAGCCGGTCATCGACCTGCTCTTCGGCCGGGGAGCCTTCACGCCGGCGGACGTGTCCGCCACGTCCATGGCGCTCGTGGCCTTCTGCCTGGGCCTTCCGGCCACGAGCATCGCCCGGCCCCTGGTCTCCGCCTTCTACGCCATGGAAGACACGCGCACGCCCGTTATCATCGCGGCCCTGTGCGTGGCCGTGAACATCGGCGTGGGCTTTTCACTCATGCGCCCGCTGGGCCACCTGGGCCTGGCACTTGGCGTGAGCTCGGCGAGCTGGGCCAACGCGCTGCTCCTGTCCTGGGCCTTCCGGCGACGCATGGGCCGCGCGCCCAAGGTATTCCGCAGGATGGCCGCCTTCGGCGCCGTGGCCGGAATCATGGGCGCGGCTGCCTGGTGGACCGCCGCCTGGGGAAAGTGGTCGTTATCATTGATTCCGCTCTGGGCTCTCGTATACATAGGGCTGTCGTACGTGGCCGGGTTCCCCGAGGCCAAGCTCCTTGGCGGCGCCCTTACAGGAAGGTTGCTCAGAAAACGACGGTAGCCATGCCCGAGTTCGTCCCGCTCCCGCTACACCGCTACAATCCGGCCAGGCCAGACCTGCCGCCAGAATGGACGTCAGCACCGGCCGGGCCGCACCTCCACGGTCCCGAACTCTCGCTCCTGGCGGCCAAAAGCCCCTGCAACGTGGTGCACGTGGAGCGGTTGGGCACAGCCGACACGAGCGCCGAGACGCTGCGGCGCTGGCTGGGCGAAGATGTCCTGACGCCTATGGAGCCTGGTTTTCTGCTGCTGCGTAGCGAGTTGCCCAATGGCCGGGCGCGCTGGAGCCTGCTCGGCGGCGTGCCGCTCGTGTCCGTGGCCGAGGGCGGGCTGTTGCGCCTGGAGGATGTCCATCCGTCCCAACGGGATGACCGCCTGGCGCGCATGCGCTCGGCCAAGGCCCAGTTCGCGCCCGTGCTGGGGTTGCTGGAGACTGACTCGGGCCTGAACGAATTTGCGACTTACATAGCCCATGACGAGCCGCTTATGGAGTGCCGGCAGGGCGACGGCGTGCGGCATGTCCTATGGCGCGTGCCCCAGGTCGAGGAACCTGTCGCGCAAGCGGTAGTCAAGGGCGGCACCGCTTTGGTGGCCGGCGGTCACGCGACCCTGGCTGCGGCTTTGGCCTTGTGGGCCGAACAGGGGCCAGGCACGCCGGGCAATCGCAAACCCTGGGACTACGTCCTGTGCTGCGTGACCGACGGCTCGCCGGACGGGCTCGATGTCGCGCCCGTGCACCGCGTGCTGACCTGGTTCCGCAAGTTCGACTGGGAAACGCTGCTCACCAAGGCCGAGGAGCGCTTCCACGTGCGGCCGGCGACCATGCCCGAGGACCTGGCCATGGCGGGCGACGGCGCATTCCTGCTCTATCTGCCCACGACCCTCTGGTTGCTCATTCCGCGAGAGCCTGTCCCGGACACGCACGCCGATAATCCCCAAACCGCCGAGGCCGACGCGCTCCTGGCCCGCTGCCCCGCGCACGTACTGGAGCGAGGCTTCCTGCGCGGCGTGCTGGGCCTGGGCGACGAAGAGCTGGCCAGGCATTTCCTGGACTACTTCCTGTCGCCCGAAGAGGCCCTGCGTCTGGTGCGCGGCGGCGAGGCCCAGGCCGCTTTCATATTGCGACCCACGCCCCTGGCCGACCTGCGCGCCATGGCCAGCGCCGGCCGGACCTTGCCCGCGCGCTCCGTGGCAGTGCCGCCGTGCGTGCCCTCGGGGCTGGTCTTCTATCTGCACGGGCAGTAAGCAAGAAAGATAAAGGCTAAGGCGAATACTGGAGAGGGGCGTTGCCCCTCTCCAGACCTCTCCCCACCAGGGCGTAACGACGCCCTGGACCCCGTGTTTTGAGCTGGGGGGAAGCCATCAGGAGGCGCTGTAAATCTGGGGCGGACGATCCGCAGGCGTTCAGATCGTTATAAATCATGGGAAACCGATGCATGATGCCGTGAGGCTGTTTCCGCGAGGCTTGGCCCAGCCGGAGAAGGGGTTCCGTTTCGGCGCGGACGCGCTGCTGCTGGCCTGCTTCCTGCCGCAAGGGCCGGGGCGGCTGCTTGACCTGGGCACGGGCTGCGGGCCGGTTGCCCTGGGCTGGCTGTTGCGCAATCCGGCAGGCTCCGCCTTGGGACTGGAGCTGAATCCCGAATCGGCCGCCTGCGCGCGGGAGAACGCGGCAAGGCTCGGCCTGGAAACGCGCCTGGACGTGCGCGAAGGCGATGTGCGCGATATGCGCAAGGGGGGTAACAAGCTCGCCGCGAGCGGAGGTTCCGCTCGGCTGGAGCCGGAATCCTTCGATCTTGTGGCCTGCAATCCGCCGTATCACGCTCCAGGCACGGGTCGGACCCCGCATGACGCGGGACGGCTCGCCGCGCTTTTCCATGGCGGTGCAAGCGTTGACGATAATGCCGTTTCCGCCGCGTCCACGCTTGAAGATCCGACTGTTTCAAACGAGACCATCCTCTCGGCGCAGCCGGGAGAACATCGTGGGTCCAGGGGGCCGTTGTCCCCTGGTGGGGAGAGGTCTGGAGAGGGGCAACGCCCCTCACCAGCTCCAGCTCTTACGCCAGCCCAGCTAGGCGACTTCGTGGCTGCGGCGGCGTATGCGCTCAAGCTGCGCGGCCGGGGCTGCTTCGTGTTTCCGACCGAGCGGCTCGCTACGCTACTGGCGGAGCTTGCGGCCTGCCGACTGGAGCCCAAGCGGCTGCGTTTCGTGCATCCCCGCGCGGGCGAGCCGGCGCGGCGCGTGCTGGTGGAAGCACGCAAGGGTGGGGGAGAGGGGTTGATTGTCGAGCCGCCGCTTTTACTTTACAACGGTGCGCACATGACAACCGATGCGCTTGCCTTTTGTCCGTTTCTGTCGTGCAATCCCGTAGTGAATTCGGAAGGAGAGCGGTCGTGACATACGCCGATTCCGTGCGCGCCCTGGCCCCGTGCGGCCTAAGCTGCGAGAAGTGTTTGGCCAAGGATGACGGAGCCATCGCCGGCCACAGCCGGGAGCTGCTACGCCTGCTGACCAATTTCGAGCGCCATGCCGAGCGCTTCGCCGGGATGAATCCGGTTTTCGCCCAGTACCCGGCCTTCCTGGACATGACCAAGCACTTGGCCCAGGGCAACTGCAAGGGTTGCCGCGCGGGCGAGTGCCTGCACAAGGGCTGCCGGGTGCATTCGTGCGTCAAAGCCAAGGGCGTGGACTTCTGTTTCCAGTGCGCTGAGTTCCCCTGTACGAACACGGGCTTCGACCCGTTACTGCAGAAGCGCTGGCAGGCCATGAACGAGCGCATGCGCGAGGTCGGGCCGGAAGGCTTCCATGCTGAAAACAAGGATTTGCCGCGCTACTGAGGCGCGGATTATTCCATAGCCAGGGGCTACAATGCAGCGCATTTCCGCCACATATTCCCCAACATCGTGGGTCCAGGGCGTCATTACGCCCTGGTGGGTGGGGTGCGGGGAGGAGCGAGCCGCTCTGGCAGGCAAAGCCCTTCCTGCATTCTCTTGCCGTCTTCCTTCCTATAGGCTCTCATTATGCTCGTGAAGCTGACCCTGGAGAACTTCCTGGCTCACGGCCGCACGGTCGTCGAGCTTGGGCCGGGCCTGACGGTGCTGGTGGGGCCGAACAACTCGGGCAAGTCGGCCGTGGTCGAGGGCCTGCGTTGCCTAGCCACCAATCCCGCGCCCAGACATTTCATCCGCCACGGAGCCAAGCTGGCCCGCGTGGAGGCCGAGTTCAGCGACGGCACGCGCGTGGCCTGGCTGCGCAAGGAAAAGAGCGCGGGCTACGAGCTTCTGCGGCCCGGCGCGGACAAGCCCGAGGAGTTCTGGAAGCTCCAGGGCAAGGTGCCGCAGGAGATCCAAGACATCCTGCGCTTGAACCTCGTGCAACTGGAGGCCGTGAATCGCAGCTTGGACGTGCACCTGGGCAACCAGAAGGAGCCGATTTTCCTGCTCAACGAGCCGCCTTCGGCCATGGCGGCTTTCTTCGCCTCGTCCAGCGAAAGCGCGCATCTGCTGGGCATGCAGAAGGCCTTGCAGACCAAGGTGCGCGAGGGCAAGGCGGACGAGCGCAAGGTGCGCGGCAGGCTGACGGAGCTGGAGCGCGTCCTGCGCACCCTCACGCCCCTGCCGGACCTGCGCCTGCGATTAGACGCGGCCCGCGAGCGGCATGACGCCATCCGCAAGGCCGAGGCCCGCCTGCCCGAATTGGTCCGCATGGCCGAGGGGCTGCGCAGGCTGGAGCTGTCCCAGAGTATTTTGCGTCGGCGAGTGGAGATCAAGTCGCGCCTGACGCAGGCCCCGCAGCTTTGGCCGGCGGCCCGGCTGGCCGAGGCCCTGACGCTGCGGACGCGGCTGGCCGCCGGCAAGCTGTTGGCCGAGCGCCGCAGGCAGGCTCTGACGCCGCTGGTCGAGCCGCCGCAGCTTTTTCCGGCCGATCGGCTGGCCAAACACCTGGAGACACGGGCCCTGCGCCAGGGCGTGCTGGCCAAGGTTTCACGGCGCAGGCAGGCTTTGGAGCCCTTGCGCGAGCCGCCTCAACTGTTCGATGCGTTGCGCCTGGCCCGGTGGATCGCGGATCGACGCAAGCTGGAAACGCGCATGACCGGCCTGGAGGTCCGCGCCGGTCGCGCGGCCAATCTGCGGCCGCCGCCCGAACCCATGCGGACTCAAGGCCTGAGCGAGGCAGCTCGGACTTTGCGCGAACTCAAGCGCCAGGCCGAGGCCCTGCAAGCCAGGCTGGGACAAAGCGATGAAGCCCTGGTTAAATGCGAGGCGCGCATAGCGGCACGGCTGGCCCAGATCGGCTCCTGCCCGTTGTGTGGCGGCAGCATGGACGCCGAGGCCTTCCTGCGCCGCCACGGGTGCGCGCACGCCGAGGGCGCGACGTGCGGAGGCCGCCATGGTTGAGGAGATTCGCGCCCGCGGGCTCATGCTCATACCGGATGCCCATTTCGCGTCCACACCGCCGGGGCAGCGGCTGGAAGGCTTCCTTGAGCAAGTGCTGGCCAAGGTGCGCGCCTGTCTGGAGCATGCCGAGGAGCACGACCTCGTGCCGGTCTTCCTGGGCGACCTGTTCCACTGGCCGCGCGAGAATCCCAATGCGCTGCTGGTGGCGCTCATCGAGCTGTTTCGGCTCTGGCGGCCTTTTGTGCTGGTGGGCAACCACGACAAGTACCAGGCCCGCTACACCCAGGACGTGTCCCTGGCCGTGCTCGAAGCGGCCGGCGCGGTACGGGTGCTCGGCGAGCCCGGCCCGGCCCTGGCTCTGCTGACGCCGCAGGGCCGCGTGCTGGTGGGCGCTTCGCCCGACGGCGCGCCCATCCCGCACTCGTTCGACCGCAGCGACGAGCAGTGGGTGGTCTGGCTGACCCATCACAACCTCAATTTCCCCGACTATGACGACAAGCCCGTGCGCCTGCGCGAGATTCCCGGCGTGGACTGGGTTATCAACGGCCACTTGCATCGGCCGCAGCCCATGCAGGTCGTGGGCGGGACGCGCTGGGCCAATCCGGGCAACATCACCCGGCTTACCTTCAGCCGCCGGACCATGGAGCGCACCCCGGCCGCGTCGGTTTGGCTGCCCGGCGCGCAGGAGCTGGAGCGTTTCGTGGTGCCGCATCTGCCTTTCGCGGCCGTGTTCCCGGATCAGGAATTGCCGCCCGAGGAAGAAGCCGGCAAGGAATCCGACTCTCTGTTCCTGCACGGCCTGGAGCGTCTGGCTTGGCGGCGAACGGCCGAGGGTGCGGGTCTGCGCGAGTTTCTCATGGCCAATGTGAACCCCGAGCTTCCCGAAGCCAGGCTTGTCTGGGAACTCTATCAGGAGGTCGTCCGTGACGATGCGAAATAGCCCTTATGCCGGCCAAGCCGGTCAATCTTCCCAGCAACAGGCGTCCCAGCAGCCGTCCGCGCAGCCGTCTCAGGACCAGCGTCTGGAGCAGGAACTGGCCCAACTGCGCGCCGAATACGAGAAGCTCAAGATGGAGCGCGTGCGCACGGAGCAGAACCTGGCCAACTTGAGCCAGCAACTGCGCGAGATGGAGGAGCGCGCCCAGGCCGAGTACGGCACGGCCGATCCGGTAGAGCTGGAGCGGCTGCTGGCCGAGCGCCGGGCCGAGAACGCCCGTCTGGTTGAAGACTACCGAAAGCACATCGAGGCCATCCGCGCCGACCTGTCGGCCGTGGAACGCGGAGTGGAGGACGGCCGATGAGCCAGCGCGGCACGGGCGTGCTGGCCTACATAGTGGCCGCCTTCAGCATCTCCTGGACGCTGTGGTACGGACTTGCGGGTCAGGGTTGGGAGCCGGGCAGCTCGGACCTGCGCTGGGCCGTGCTGCAGGGTGCGTTCGCCCCGGCCCTGGCGGCCATCGCCGTGCGGCTGTGGGTGGACAAGGGCTTCGGCGACGCGGGCTTGAGGCTCAATCTGCGCAAAAGCTGGAAATACTATCTGCTGGCCTGGTTCCTGCCCCTGCCGGGCATGGCGCTGGTGCTCCTGCTGGCCCAGACCTTTGGCCTGGCCGAGGTGGACTGGACCTTCCGCTCCGGGCTGGCAGCCTTGGCCGCGTCAGAAGGCGGCGCGGCCTCGGACATGCCCGGACCGTGGGTCATGGTCATGTTCTCCCTGGCCTCGGCTGCGATGACCATGCCCATCCTGTTCGGCGAGGAGTTCGGCTGGCGCGGCTACCTGCAGCAGCGCATCTTCCGGGGCGGAAGGGGCAAGCCCCTGATCGCGGCCGTGGTTACGGGCTGCATCTGGTCCCTGTGGCACCTGCCGCTCAACCTGCAGGGCTACAACTTCCCGGACCAGCCGCTGGCGGGCGCATTCGTGTTCACCGTGAGCTGCATCCTCCTGTCCATCATCTTCGGCTGGTTCCTGGCCGCCTCCGGCTCCATCTGGTGCGCCAGCCTGGCCCATGCCTCCACCAACGCCGTGGGCGCATCGCTTGTGCTGCTGGCCACGGGCGGCAAGCCGGGCATCATGGCCGCCTACCTGGGCGTGCTGGGCTGGGTTCCCCTGGGGCTTCTTGCCGCCTGGATAGTGGCCACGGGCCGCCTGCGGCCGGCACCGGAGGAGCCTGCTCCCGCTTCGGGCCACGAGCATGAACAGGATGTGCTGTGAGCCACGGCGACACCGGATCATTCAACCTGCCTGGCCTGTCCGGCCCGTCTGGTCCGTCTGACTCTGTCGGTCCAGCTGGTCCGGCAGAGCGGCCTGATTTATCCACGGTGTCCGTTATAACGGACTTGGCGGGCTTGGCCGATTTGGCCGATCCGCGCGAGCTGGAGCGCCGCCTGGACGGACTGGCCGGAATCGCCGAGGCGCGCCACAAGGATTACCTGCGCGCCACGGCGGAGCTTGCCGAGATCAGCGCCTTCCTGGAGCTGGCGCCCAAGGCCGAGGCCCTGCTCGAGAAGCTGTCGCAGTCCCTGTTCGGTGAGCTGCTGGACGAGATCGAGGCCAACCTGACTCAGGCCATCCGCGAGATTCTGAGCCAGGACCGCGTGGTCAAGAGCGACCGCGAGACCAAGGGCGGCCGCCTGCACGTGAGCTTCCGCATCGAGAACCAGGGCCAGGTCGAGGACATCCTCGTGGGCCAGGGCGGTTCGGTCTGTAACATCCTGTCCGTGTCCCTGCGGCTCATCGCCCTGTCCCAGCTCGATCCGACGCGCCACAGACCCTTCCTGGTGCTGGACGAGCAGGACTGCTGGCTCAAGCCCGAGCTGGTGCCCACGTTCATGAAGCTCATCCGCACCATCGCCGAGCGCCTGGGCCTGCAGGTGCTGGTCATCAGCCACCATCCACTCGACCTCTTCGCCACCCAGGCCGAGATCATCTACGGCCTCGCACCCTGCCGCGACAACGGCGTGAGCCTGACGCGGCTGAAGGGCGGCACGGCGGAAGCGGCACAGGACGGATAATACGAAAGGCGTAAGAGCTGGAGAGGGGCGTTGCCCCTCTCCAGACCTCACCCCACCAGGGGCGACGTGCCCCTGGACCCGCGTAGTTAGGGGGCGCTGCCCCCTGAGGGCAAGTGCATCGCGTCGTCCGGCACCGTTTAAGCTGCTTCCTCAAGAGATCCATTTCCTGCGATTTTAAACTCCTGGCCCAAGCGACCCGTCGTCATGGGCAGGTCTTGACCGCCCTGGTCTTGGTGCTAGTCTGGCGCGGGCCGAAACCAACAGCTCCGGGGGAACCTCATGCACGTCTGCTTTATCGGCGACTCGCTCGTGCTGGGCACGCACGATCCGGAATTTTGCGGCTGGCCGGGCAGGCTCGCCGCCATGGCCCTGGCTGTCACGGACAAGGAATTGAACGTCTATAACCTCGGCATACGCGCCAACAGAACCAACGACATCCTGGAACGCTGGCCCACGGAGACTGCCCGCCGCCTGCCCCAGGACCAGGATTGCCGGCTCGTGTTCAGCTTCGGCGGGGCCGATGCCTCCAGGCCAGAAGGCTATCCCCGTGTCGATGCGGCAACGTCCGTGTCCAACGCACGGCTCATCATGCAGGCGGCCCAGGCGCAATACCCAGTGCTCTGGATCGGGCCCACGCCCATGCACAAGCCGGAGCACAACCAAGGCACGGCGGAGTTGAACCGAGGCTACGCCGGCTTGGCCGGGGAGCTTGACATTTCCTACCTGGACGTATTTACCCCTCTGTCCGCCAGCCACGTCTACCTGGAGGAACTCCAGGCAGGCGACGGCGCGCATCCCGGCGCTACCGGCTACCGCCTCATCGCTGAGCTGGTGGCCGGCTGGGACGCTTGGCGCGCCTGGTTGCGCTGAATTAGGAATAGCCTCCGGCGGCCGGGGGGAGAGCCTCCCCCCGAACCCCGGCATGGGAAAATTTGAAGTTTCGGTGCCGGAGTGCGTTTCGCCATTGGCGAAACGCACTCCGGCACAAACATCGCGGGTCCAGGGCGTCGTTACACCCTGGTGGGGAGAGGTCTGGAGAGGGGCAACGCCCCTCTCCAGCTACCACGCAAATCAACCGGCCAAGCCCTGGCCGAACGAAAGGACTGCTCTTGCGCTCATTCGCCAGCGACAACCACTCGGGCGTGCATCCCAAAGTCATGGAGGCCATTGCCCGCGCCAACCAGGGCCATGCGCTCGCCTATGGCGAGGATTCGGTCACGGCCGAGGCCGACGCCCTTTTGCACCGCCACTTTGGCCAGCACATCGATACTTACTTCGTGTTTCTGGGCACAGCCTCCAACGTGCTCGGCCTGCGCGCCGTTGCTCGTTCGCACCATGCCGTGCTCTGCGCCGATACGGCGCACATCAACGTGGACGAGTGCGGCGCGCCCGAGGCCATGGCCGGCTTCAAGCTGCGCACCGTGCCAAGCCGCGACGGCAAGATCGAGCCCCGGGACCTGGAGCAGTTCCTGGCCGACGTGGGCGTGCAGCACCACAACCAGCCTCGGGTGGTGTCCATCACTCAGTCCACGGAGCTTGGCACGCTGTACACACCTGACGAGGTGCGTGCCCTGGCCGACTTCGCTCATGGGCACGGTCTGCTCCTGCACATGGACGGCGCGCGGCTGGCCAACGCGGCGGCTGCCTTGGGCCTGGGTCTGGGCGACATCAGCGGCGCGTGCGGCGTGGACGTGCTCTCCTTTGGCGGGACCAAAAACGGACTCATGCACGGCGAGGCAGTCATCTTTTTCGATGCCCGGCTTTCGACTGAGTTCCGCTACATCCGCAAGCAGAACATGCAGCTTTGCTCCAAGATGCGCTTCATCGCCGCGCAGTTCACGGCCCTGTTGACGGACGACCTGTGGCGCGAGAACGCATTGCAGTCCAATCGCATGGCCGCTCTGCTGGCCGAGAAGGTTAGGGACTTGTCGGGAGTGCGCATCACCCGACCGGTGCAGGCCAACGCCGTGTTCGCCGTCATCCCGCAGCGGGCCGTGGCCCCCCTGCAGGCTTGCTATCCCTTCTATGTCTGGAACCATCTGACGGGCGAAGTACGTTGGATGACCTCTTTCGATACCACTCCGGCCGACGTGGACGGCTTCGTGGAGGCCCTGCGCAAGGCCGTGCGCGACTGATCTCGACTGATTCCGGCTGACCCGCGGGAAGGCGGAACGAGGGCGGTGGGTATGGCGACCCGCCAACGGACTGCGCTGATCCAGGGACGAACTCCATGCGAGAACGCCCCTGTCGGGGCTGGAGAGGGCAGGGCCCTTTCCAGCTCTTTGCAAAAAAAAACGCTAGTTCTCCGGTACTTCGGTGGCGCGCGGATCGCCTTGCTGGTCTATGTTTCCCGATCCGCCTTGGGCCCCGGCCGGAGGAGTCCCGTACTCGGGCGTGGTGTCGTAGTCCGGGCTGCCGTAGGACTCGCCGGTGGGCACCTCGGCTGGGCCACGGCCTTCTTGGTCGCCCATTTCGCCATTCAGATCGTAATTCTCTGGTCCGCGATCCTCCTGGGTGCCGTAGGGACTTACGCGCATATCGGTTTCGTCTTCAGCCGCACGCTCGGTTTCCTGCTCCGCCCTGGGCTGATCGAGAGTGTCGCCCTCGGAATCGTCCATGGGGCTCACGCCGCCCGTGGTGCCCTGCTCGCGGGTGATGCCGTACTCGTCGGCCTGGGGCAGGGGCTTGACGCCGCTCTCGCCCGGATTGAGGGGCTCGTACGGGTTCTCGCCGGGGCTCACGACTTCGCCGGTATTGCCCGGCAACATGTATTCCTGCTCGCTCAGCACGCCATCGGCATCCCTATCCATTTCCGAAAATGCGCGATCGGAGGAACCCTCCCCATAGGATTCCCGCAGCTCGTCCTGGCTGATGGCATTGTCGCCGTCGCGATCCACATCCCCGAAAGCACGGTCCATGACATGGCCCTCGTGGCTGCCGTGGGAGCCTTGCTGCGGGTCCTGATAAGTTGTCTGCTGGGCCATGGCCGGCATGGCGACGAGCAGAGCGAGAAAACCCGCGATCAAGATACGATACTTCATGTCCACCCTCCTGTTGGCATGCTGGGACTAAAAAGCCCGGCCTTTTGGGCCGGGCGCTCCGTTCGTTACTGGCTCTCTCCACCTTCCGAGCCTTCCTGGCCACCGGCCATTTGGTATTCTTCCTGGCTCAACCCGCCGTCGGCGTTCTGGTCCATCTCACTGAAGGAGCGTTCCTGAGTGATCTGATCGCCATAGGACTCCTGCAGTTCGCTTTCGGTGACCATGCCGTCGGCATCTTGGTCCACTTCCTCGAAGCCGCGATCCATGGCCATCTGGCCGGATTCGCCGCCTTCCTTGGATCCGTATGACTCGAATCCGCCGGAGCCCCAATCCTTGCCTACCTGGGCCATGGCCGGCACGGCCACGAGCAGGGCCAGCAGACTTGCGATCAAAGCTATACGTTGCATGACAAACCTCCATTTGTGTTCGGGTTCATGTCTGGTGAAGCCCTGCCAATAGCCCAGGTCATACAGGCGACATATCGGAGCCGTTCGTTATTTGCTGTCGGATGCTGACGGGCCGCGTGGAGGCGGTGGGAGGACAAGCCTGTAAGGAAATACGGAGCGCCCCTTGAGCGACGTTGCGAAAATCCTTCCTTAAAGCGGGCCATTGGGATAAGCCTGGAAGCATGTGGATACTCGGGCTTGTCATCCTGATAGCGGCGGGGCTGATCTTTTGGGAGCTGGGCTTTCGCGCGGCCGGGGTGCGGCGCATCTCGTCCGCGACCCTGGATCGCTGGCGCAGGGAGGGGCGGCGGTTCACCATCGTGGACGTGCGTTCACCCCTGGAGCACGGCTGGTTCCGTGTGCCGGATTCGCTCAACGAGCCGCGGCTGGTCCTGACCAACCGGTTGCCGGACAGCTTGAAGGACGCGCCGCGCGACCAACCGCTGGTCACGGTGTGCATGAGCGGACACCGCTCGGACTTGGCGGCAAGAAATCTGCGCGAGCAGGGATTCAGCGAAGTCTACAGCCTGTCGGGCGGCGCGGCTGGCTGGCGCCTGGGTGGACATGAAACGGAACAGGGGCCAACCGGCGGTCCGGGAAGTCCAGCAAGTCCGGGCTGGCCGGCGTGGGTGCTCAGGATGCCCTGGTACTGGGTCTGGGCGTCGATCAGCCTGATGCTGTTGATGGTGGGCCTTTGGCGGCATGGGGCCGTGCTCATTCTGCTGGCCCTGATAGGCATTGTGGCGGCCTGGCTGGGTTTCCCGCCCGTGCGGGAGGGCAGCCTCGCGGCCCAGGCGCTCGCGGCGACAAAGGCTTGGCTGCGCGAACCCCTGAATACGCGCAAGGTCCTGGAGCTGATCGTGGGCTTGACCCTGGTCGCCCTCTTCGTCTGGTCCTTCTGGACCCATCGCCTGGGCACGGGCATCGTCGTGATCATTGCCGCCGTGGTCTTCAAGGTCCTGGCCTACCGGCGCATGACCTCGGGCTGAGGGGCTACAGTAGCCGCCAGGCCGATCCGTCGGGCCGTGAGGCCCGGAAGCGCGACCAGGCCAGGCATGCCGGCAGCAGGGGCGCAAGTCCTGCCAGCCAGACCAGGTACACCCCGGCCAAACCAACGCCGGGAGCCACGATCCAGCCCAACAGGGCGTACAGCCA